>JAJXWW010000137.1 GCA_021781415.1 Planctomycetota bacterium | reverse complement strand
GGCAAAGGCGTCGTCGCGTCCGGAGTGTTCGTCACCGTCCGCGCGTCGGCTCCCCACTCCGATTCTTCTTCGCCCTTGGTCTGCTTATCCTTCGATCCAGAGGGCGCGGAGGAAGACCGAGGCCCATGATCGTTCAAATGGGGATTGTTGGCCACGGTCAGTTTGACCCATTGCTCGAGCGCGCGATAGGGAGGAGCCTGTCGATCGCGGATCGGAGCCTGTCCGGCATGGGCGTGGTCGCTGATGGCTTTGACCAGGAACCGGCTCGCCTGCGGTCGGTTGAGATCGACTTGCTTGATAACGGCCGCAAGATTCTTCTCCATCGAGCGGCGATTGCCGATGCCGTCGTCGTATACTTGGGTGAGATGAAAATCGCCCCCTCGACCCGAGGCATGACAGCGCGCGCATGCGTTCATCAAGATCGGCTGCACGCGGGTGACGAACAATCCCAAGGAATCCGTGGTCACCTCGACGGGAGGCAACTCCTCGGTCTCGGTCGATGGCTTCGCGGACGCCGACTCCGTCGGCTTCACCGGCTTCGAGACCGCTTGTTGCCAATAGAGCAACAAACGGCGCGTCTCGGCGTGTTCGGGCCGCAAACGGGCGGCCGTCTGCAATTCGGACATTCCCCGATCGTGGAGATTGTTGGTGAAACACCAGCGCGCCAACCACAAGCGCTCGTCCGCATCGTCGAGATTGATCCTTTTGCGCAGATAGGCGTAGGCATCCGACAGGGTGGGAACCACGGCGCGCACGCGGTCGGCGGGAACCCACGTCTCGCCGCCCTTTCCGCGCACGCGGTAGCGGTTCTCAACCCGCTCGATGTCGCCCTCCATCGTAAACTCATTTTTCAGAATGAGTACTTTTCCTGGAGAGGAAGACGGTGGAGCCTCGGCCGCGCGGACGCTCGTGCCGGCCGCGCCCGCCAACGCCGCCACCAACATCAGGTTTATCGCATTCGTTTTCATGGCGTCGCGGATATAAGGGGCATTTGCCCGAACGTCAAGGTCGATTCGGAGCGGCGCGCCCGTTCTGTGGTGAGGCGTTGGCATGGTCGTGGGAGAACCGTTCGTCGAGGTGCGAACGGTGTGTCGCTATCTCTCCGGGTTCGACGCGTTGCGATCCGAACACTCGGCCATCGTCGATAGCCCAAAAGAGTTTCAGACTGGTGCCGATTCGTTCGACGGCGCTCATAGTGGCCCGACGAGAGGTCTTTTCTCAGCGACAAGTGGAGTAAGACGCACTTTTGGCTACTCGAATGAAACGAGAAAAGAAGCGATTTGCGAACGACCCAAACCGCTCCGGAGGACAACTTCTGTCTTTTCCTCGATCCTCTCGTGGGATACACTGGCGCGGGGGGATTTCGATTGGTTTAGGGATCGTGAGGAAGTATCGTGACCAATGGGGATCGTTCGCTGGCCATTTTCATCGACTTTGAGAATCTCGCGCTCGGCTTTCAAGGTCGGCGGGATCGCTTCGACATTGAGCGGGTTCTCGAACGTCTGGTCGAAAAAGGCAAAATTGTTTGCAAGAAGTCCTACGCCGACTGGAACCGCTTCGCCACCTTCACCACACAGTTGCACGAAGCCGCCATCGAGTTGATCGAGATACCGCGCCGCGCGCAGAGCGGCAAGAACTCCGCCGACATCCGCCTCTGCGTCGATGCGATGGATCTCGCCTATTCCAAGGATCACATCGACACGTTCGTGATCGTTTCCGGCGACAGCGATTTTTCGCCTCTGGTGTCGAAGCTGAAGGAATTGGGCAAGCACGTCATCGGTCTGGGGATGCAGGAATCGACCTCCGATCTGCTGCGCGACAATTGCGACGAGTTCATCTACTACGAAGATCTCGGCAAGCAACCGGCGATGACGACGGACATCGACGCGCATTTGCCGGAGACCAAGCGCAAGGCGTTCGCGCTGCTGCTCGAATCGTTGCTGGCGCTGCGGCGGGAAAACAAGGAAGTGTTGTGGTCGTCGATGATTAAGGACACGATGAAGCGAAAGAAACCCTCGTTCAACGAGTCGTATCACGGCTACCGCACGTTCAGCGAATTGCTGGAGGATGCCAACAAGGAAGGTCTGCTGGAACTGGATACCGACAAGCGCAGTCGAACCTACGTGGTGACGCGCTTCGGCGAGGAACTGAACGCTCAACCGAGTGCGAGCGGTTCGGTCGCGTCGTCGATCAAGAAGAAAACGCGCCGCCGCCGCGGGTCGGGTAAGAAGAAGGCCCTTGCCGATACGATCCAGAACGGCGCGCGGCCAGCGACGGAAAGTCCGTCCGCCGAATTGGCCCCGCCGCCCGAAGCGCCCCAAGAACCGCCCGCGCCGCCCGAAAGCGCGATTGACGACGCCGATATTCGTTTTTAACTCGTGCCTGGCGATTTGTGGGATTCCATGCCAAGAGTAGTTATCGTCGGCGGCGGGATTTCGGGGTTGTCTCTCGCCTATCAACTAGAGCGACGATCTCCCGAGACGGAGGTTCTCGTTCTCGAACGGGCCGCGCACTTGGGTGGAACCATCGGCACCCAGCGGCAGGACGGTTTCCAGATCGAAACGGGTCCGAACGGCTTCCTCGACAACAAACCGTTTGCCCTGTCTTTGTGCCGCGATTTGGGCTTGGGCGAACGTCTGATAACGGCCAGTGAAGCGGCTCGGCGCAATCGCTATCTGTTTCTCGGCGACCGGCTGCGTCTTTTGCCGAATAGCTTGGCTTCGTTCCTGACCGGCGACGTATTCTGTTGGCGGTCGCGGTTTTTGCTCTTGGCGGAACGCTTTCGTCCGCGGCGCATGCAAACGGACGATGAATCCATCGATGCGTTCGTTCGCCGCCGCGTTGGTCGAGAGGTTGCCGAGACGTTGGCCGATGCCTTCGTCACGGGCATTCACGCCGGCGATCCGACATTGTTGAGCGTCCAAGCCGCCTTTCCTCGTCTGGTTGAACTGGAGCGCGACTACGGCAGCGTGCTGCGGGGCATGAGTGCGACCGCGAAACAGCGCCGGCGCGAGGCCGCCGCGCGCGGCGAAGCGCCTCCTCCCGCCGGCCGGATGTGGTCTTTTCGTGAGGGATTATCGCTGCTGATCGAGACGCTTCGCGCCCGCCTTCGCTTCGCGCCGCTGACCGGCGTCGCCGTTCGGACGGTGAGGCGATTGGCCAACGATGCCTGGCGCGTGCAGAGCGAGGGCCGCGACGGCTGGGACGCGGAGACCGTCGTGCTAACCTGTCCGGCATACGAGCAAGCGCGAATGCTGGCGGATGAAGACGGGGAGTTGGCGACGGTTCTCGACGGCATCGCTTACAATCGTTTGGCCGTGATCGCCTTGGGCTATCGCGCCGCCGACGTGCCCACTCCGCTCGACGGGTTCGGTTACCTGTCGCCGCAACGCCTTCGCCGCGATGTACTCGGCGCGCAGTGGTGTTCGTCCATCTTTCCCGACCGCGCGCCGCCGGGATTGGTTCTCCTGCGCGCCATGTGCGGAGGATGGAATCGACCGGAAATGGTCGATTGGGACGACGATCGCTTGTTGAATGCCGTTCGCGGCGAGATGCGTCACTCGATGGGGATTCAGACAGCGCCCGTGTTTCATCGCATCGTTCGCTGGCGGAAGGCGATTCCCCAGTACCATCTGGGGCACCGCCAGCGCGTGGAGTGGATGGAACGGCGTCTGGATCGGCATGCGGGATTATTGCTGGGAGGCAATGCGTTTTATGGGGTGGCGCTCAACGATTGCATCGAACGGGCCGACATCTTGGCGGAACGGATCGCTCGCGGATTAGAGCGGTCGTCGCGCCGATGAGCCGTTGCTCGATTGACAGTCGCCATGAACGCAAGATATAGTTTTAGTGTTCTCGGACCAAACCGTCGATCGTTCGGCGAGCGAGGTGGCACATGCCCTTCGATGGAACAGATCGGTGGGCTTACGCCCCAACTCGCCGACGGTTTGTGTGCGATACTATGGATTGTCAGGCGTTTCATCGTGGAGTCGCCGTGAGGCCAACTTCTTCCTGGAGGGGCGGGGGGTTCCCGCACCGATGTCATGTCCGATTCACTCGGCGATCCTCTCCGCGGCAAAGCGATGCCTCCTCCCACTCCCCCTTCCTCGATCTTGAACGACGACGAAGATGCCGCGCTTTTACTCGATGGCTCGATTGAGCCGACCGACGATTCCCCGACGGTGATCTCCAAAGCGCCGCTGCCGCAAAGCGCGTCGCGCCCCGACGATTTGTTCGGCTCTAGCGTTCGCGGACACCGGCTGGCACACTTCGAGTTGATCGAACCGATCGGCGTCGGCGGCATGGCCGCCGTGCTGCGCGCCCGCGATACCCAACTCGATCGCATCGTGGCGTTGAAGATCTTGCCGCCCGAAATGGCGTCCGATCCGGAGAACATCCGCCGCTTCCATCAAGAGGCTCGCAGCGCCGCGCGGCTCGATCACGAGAACATCGCCCGCGTGTTTTTCTGCGGCGAAGATCAACGGCTGCACTTCATCGCGTTTGAATACGTCGAAGGCGACAATCTTCGCACCATTCTGGAAAAGCGCGGTCGTTTGCCGGTCGGCGAAGCGTTGCACTACATGCTGCAAGTGGCCGCCGGCTTGGCCCACGCCGCGCGCCGCGGCGTCGTCCACCGCGACATCAAACCGTCGAACATTATCATCACGCCCAACGGACGCGCGAAGCTCGTGGATATGGGGTTGGCCCGCAGCCTGGAACCGCAGCACGACATGGGGCTGACGCAATCCGGCGTGACGCTGGGCACGTTCGACTATATTTCGCCGGAGCAGGCGCTCGAGCCGCGCGATGCCGACGTTCGCAGCGACATCTATTCGCTGGGTTGCACGTTCTATCATATGCTCACGGGGCAACCGCCGGTGCCGGAAGGGACCGCCGCCAAGAAGCTGCACCACCATCAACACGTCAAGCCGACCGATCCGCGCCAGTTCGTCCCCGATTTACCGGACGAAGCGGCGATCATCCTCGACCGCATGATGGCCAAAGAACCCAACGACCGCTATCAGACACCGGAACATCTGGTACATCATCTGTACTTGGCGGCGCGGAAACTCGGCGCGGCCGCCGAGATTCCCGAAGGGGTGTTGACCGTGGAGGCCGCCCTGCCCGCGCCGCCGACGAACCGGCCGTTCGTTCTTGCCGCTGTCGCCGTCGTCGCCGTCGTCGGTTTGATTTTCCTCGTCGATGCTTCCTCTCCGAAACCCGAACCGTCGCCGCCCCTCGACGTAACGCCGAGCAAGCCGATCGCCGGCACGGACGCTTCGTCCACGCCGTCGCCGAGCGACTCCGCGAACGTCAAGCCCCGCAAGGAAGAGAAATCGCTAACCCCCGTCGAAGAGCGAAAAGTCGCCGAATTCAACGATCCCGAACCGACCGTCAAGAAGCTGGCGCAGTTCTTCCGCGACAACGAAGCCGCCTACAAAATCGTGGTGTCTCTCGCCGATTGCGATTTGAGATCGCGCGACGATGAAACGTCCAAACTGGTCGTCGGCAATCCCGTTTTGGAGATACGCCCACTCCATCCCAATAAGCGTCCGACCGTCCGCGATCAATATCTCGCGCAGCTGTCGCAAACCTTTCAATCGACGTTCACCGTGCGAAGCAAGATTTGTACGATAGAAAATATCCGATTTATACTCGATCAAAACGGCTGCAACGTACCGATGGCTATGCTGCGCTTCGAGGGGACGCGCGACATTCGGCTGACCGGCTGCGAATTCGTTCAACTGACACCGCGCGGCGAAGCGTCGCGCATGGCTTCCGTGTTGGTGGAAGCGGGGACGACCGAGCCTTCCGCGCTGACGGTGCGTAAATCGTGCTTTCTCGGTTTCGATTCGGCCGAATCGTCCGCGGAAGAAGGACGCTATAAATTGGCCTTCGACAAACCGGGCGGGCAGGATGCGATCGCTCGGCGCGGCCGCGTTTTCATCGACGCGCAAGATTGCGCCTTCGGGCCGCACGCCGCCCTCTTCCGCCTCGAAGGCCAAGCCGAAGGCAAAGAGGGCGGCGTGCGCATGAATCATTGCTCCGCGATCGTTTCCCACGCTTCGGCGGTGTTCGATGTCGCCAAGGATGCCGATGCCTCCATCGAAGCCAGTTTCTCGCTCTTTTCTCATCCGAGAGATCCCATCGCGATGGAGATGATGGAGGGGGAAGGGTCCGTTCTTTTGCGCCGCGCTTCGCCGCAAGGAAAAGTCTCCTATCGAGGATTCGACAATCGCTACCATCGGCTCGATCGGCTCCTTGCCGTGGCCGGCGCGTCGCAAGAAACGGTTTTGGGTTGGCTCGACGAAATGCGGGAGGCCGACAAGAAATCGCTTTCCTTGGAGACATCTCCTTGGAAAGATTCCAATCCCCTCGAAGCTTTGAGAGCGATGGACGAGAAATCCGCCTTCGAGGTCGATGCGGCCCAGCGGGAGTTGCGCGGGCCGGATTGGAAGCGGGAACTCATCGGCGTCGAACGGATGATGAGCTTCTCCTACGTCGATCCGAAACTGCCCGAGTTGAAAGAAGCCCCCGCTGGCGCGGGCCATCGCACGTTGCTCGTTCAGCGGAGAGCCACGCCGGATCACGAGAAGCTCTTGTATCCCACGCTGAATCACGCACTATTGGACGCACGTCCCGGCGATCGTATTCACCTGCAATGGAACGGTGAAGTGCAACTCGATTCCCATCAACTCAGCGGCGAGAAGCTGTCGGACCTGACGCTTCGAGCCGCCCCCGGGTTTCACCCCGTCTTAACGCTGAACTCGGACGAACAAGGTACCGTTGCGGCCTTGTTCGAGATTTACAACGGTAAACTCCAGCTGGAAGGATTGGAGGTACGGTTGAAGGCGCGAGGTGGCGATGACTCGTGCGCGGTGGTTTCATTTTTCGGCGAAGGCGAGTGCGTTCTGAAGAATTGCGTCGTGACATTGGAACGCTCCAACCAAAAGACGAGCTTGGCCCTATTGCCCAAGCGGCGCATGAAGAAATCGACCCCCGCGCCGCCCAAACCTCCGCAAATCACACTCGAGAACTGTTTCGTGCGCGGCTACGGCGATTTGATGATCGTTCGCGGCGGATCGTGCTTTCGCGCCTCGGTCGAGAGAAGTCTCATCGCGCTCAATGGATCGCTGCTGAATGTCGAGTCGGACGAGACGGAAGAGCGAGCGGCCATCGCCGATCAAACGGAACTCCATCTGCAAAATTCGACGACGTATCTGGGCGAGAATCTGCTACGACTCCACTCCGCTAAAAGCATCAAGGGAATGGCGAAGACGCATTGTCTCGCCTCGGGTTGTCTCTTCTTGCCCGCAAGCGACCGCAGCGCGCTGCTGCGATTGGAAGGACCGGAGAGCGAAGAGAGCGGCCTGCGCGAAAAGTTAACTTGGGAGAGCGGTGAGAAGAACGCCTATGGAAAATTCCCCGCCTTGCTCGAACTGCAATCGCTGGACACGATGAAGATGCCGGCATCGCTGAATCAGGAGAAGTGGAAGCGCGAAATGGTGGGAGAAATGAACAACGAATACAATGTTGTGTTGCCCGCTCCGCCGGGAACCGAGATTTCCTTCACCGAATTGACCCCGCCAGCGTTTCGGCCTCCCGATGCGATCGAGTCCTGCGGTGTCGATCCGCGCTCCCTTCCCCGCCCGCACGACAAAAAGAGCGAGACGACGACGGCGCGCGACTCCGCCGGCCCCGAAGCCGAGTTCGAGCAAGAGATCGATCCCTGAACTACCGAGCGCCCCCCCTTTCGCGATCCCGCTATGTTCAATCGTTTGGCAACGACGATCTTTCACAGCCTCGGCGGACCTCCTTGTTTTCAGATCCACGGCAAGGCGCGCGGAGAAACACAATGGCGTGTCGTTGGCGTATATGCCACCCATCGACGCGACGCCGATAGTCGTTGGCCGCGCAATCTCTTTCGCGGGACGTGCATCACCTGGACGGCGGGAGTCATCTCCGTCGGTTGGGATTTCGCCGAATGCGTGCTGCGCGAACAGATGAGCGAACCGGCCTCGCGCGATCGCCCCGTGGAGGTTGCCGCCGGTCGGATTCGCGATCGCCTGCGCCGCGCCGACGCCGGGGCATCTCCGTTCGCCAGTTGCAGCGAAGTGTTGGCGCACGAGTGCGGTCATACTTGGCAAATGCTGCGTCTGGGCGTGTTTTACTGGCCCATCGGCGGCGCATTCACTCTGTTCCGCGAAGGGCCGCACTGGTGGAACCGCTTCGAGAATCAGGCCAGCGAGATCGGCCAGTTCGGCGGCATCGTCAACGGCTCGGTCTGCTCCGATTTGATGCTCCGGATAGGAACGAAGAAAGACTAATCGTCATGGCTTCACCGTCCATTTCCGGTCGAGTGTTGGGGATCTTCGCCAAGTGGCCGTCACCGGGACAGGCGAAAACGCGCCTGTCACCCGCCGATCCGACTTGGGGGGCGCGCGTCGCCGAAGCGTTTCTGCGCGATAGTCTCCATCGGTTCGAGAAACTCGATGCGCGGCGCGTACTGGCGTTCGCCCCCGTCGAACGGACGACCGACTTTGCCGCGCTGACTGGCACGCACTACGAGTTGACGCCGCAGGGAGAAGGCGATCTCGGCCAACGGCTGGACGCCTTCTTCGCACAACAATTCGAGAGGGGAGCGCGTGCCGTCGCGGTAGTGGGAACCGATAGCCCGACGCTTCCGATGGCCTATGTAGAGCAGGCGTTTACCGCCCTGGAAAGTGCCGATGTCGTTTTAGGCCCCTCCACCGACGGCGGATATTATCTCATCGGCTGCCGCGCCCGCCATCCACCGCTTTTCGAGAATGTAGCCTGGAGCAGCAGCCGCGTTCTCGCCGACACCATAAACGCATTGAGCGACCCTCAATGGATTCTATCTCTCTTGCCGCCGTGGTACGATGTGGACGAAGCGGCCGATTGGGACATGCTTTGCGGACATCTCGTCGCGCTCCGCCGCGCCGGTATCGATCCGAACGCACCGCATACCGAGGAACTGATCCGAACGATCCGGGGTTCGTAGCACTACTCCCCCTCCCCTGTACTCAGGTGAGAGGAGCGAATCGGCTCGAACCACCCTCTCGAGACAGACTCTTGGTTCGCGGGGTGGACTCCTCGGTATCAAACTCCGCGCGAAGATGAGAATGGGTTGGGACTTGTATTGTCGCACTATCCGGTCGTAGAATCTTCGTGTGTCGGCGTCTAGGTCGGGCGTGGCCTGGAGACAGATCCCCCGGACAGAGGTTTGCCGCGTGGAGTTATTTGACAGCGTCGCCTGTACGGTTTGTGGATGCGTTTGCGACGATCTGAAAATCACCGTGGAGGCGGGAAAGGTCGGCAAGTGCGAGAACGCTTGCCGTCTGGCCGAGCCGTGGTTTCTGGAACAAGAAACGTGCCATCCGCCGGCGGCGACGATCGCCGGACGGCCCTGCAAATGGCAGGATGCCAGCGCTGCCGCAGCGGACTTGCTGCGCGATGCCGCTTCTCCCCTTATCTATGGACTCTCGCGCAGCAGCACCGAGGGACAGCGCGCGGCCGTGGCTCTGGGAGAGCGGATCGGGGCCACGCTCGATACGACGGCTTCTCTCTGTCATGCTCCCTCGGTGGTGGCGATTCAAGAGGTCGGCGAGTCGACCTGCACTTTGGGCGAGGTGAAGAATCGAGCCGACTTGGTAATATTCTGGGGTTCTAATCCGCTCGAAAGCCATCCCCGGCACTTCGAGCGCTACTCCCTTTTCCCCGAAGGTCGAGCAATCCCCGGAGGCCGCGCCAACCGCACGCTCGTCGTGGCCGATGTGAAGCCGACCGCCTCCTCCGAAGTCGCAGACCTCTTCTTGCCCATCGAACCCGGACGAGATTTTGAGGTTCTCACGACGTTGCGCTGCTTGGTCCGAGGTATTCGCGTCTGCGAGACCGATTCGGTGGGTGCGCCGTTGGATCGCCTGCGCGACTTGGCTCAGCGCATGAAAGCCTGCCGCTATGGAGTCGTCTTTTTTGGCTTGGGTCTGAGCATGACCGGCTTGGGCCAGCACAATGTCGAGGCGTTGCTGTTGTTGGTTCACGATCTGAACGACCATACGCGCTTTTGCGCCCGGCGAATGCGCGTGCCCGGCGACGTGACGGGCGCGGACACGGTTTTGACCTGGCAAACCGGCTACCCTTTCGCCGTCAATTTAGCGCGCGGTTATCCCCGCTACAACCCCGGTGAGTTTTCCGCACAGGGCATGTTGGAACGGGGCGATGTCGATGCGTGCTTGCTTGTGGGCAGCGAAGGGGTGGCGCGCTTTTCTAAAAGGGCCGTCGAGTCGCTTCGCCGCATTCCCACGGTCGTCTTGGATCATCCCACGGTCGCGTCCTCAATCGAACCGACCGTTCGCTTCACCACGTCGGTCTACGGCATCCATCGACCCGGCACCGCCTACCGCATGGATGGCGTGCCGATCCCGCTGCGAGCATTCCTCTCTTCTTCCTATCCCAGCGACGACGAGGTGCTGAGGTCGATTGCCGATCGGATAGCACGCTAATTATCTCAACTGCAAATTATTGTCGCGCCGATTCCTCTTTCCGAGAAGTGATGCTTCCATAACGATATTTCCCGCGCTTTTCCTGGGAGGACACTTCTTCCCATGAGTCGCTGTTCGCCTGCTCCGCCGGGATCATGCGGCGATGCAGCGTCTCATAATCGGTCTGCGTACCGAGGAGGAAGAGATGCTTGTTGCCCGAACCCTTGATCCAGCGAAAGCCGACCTTGTCCACGTCCAGAACCGACGACAGAAGAGGGCCGTCAGGGTAGCGGGCGCGATAGTCTTGAATGGAAACGCGATTCAAGAGGGATGGCCCTTCAACGCGAACGGTTGCGGAAGGAGTCACGGGATACGAAAAACAGCGCTGGCCTTTGGGACAGACCGCATCATCTCGAAGGGCGATCTCCACCTCGATCAATCCGCGATAGCCCTTCGGCGCGATGAACTCGACGGAGAAGCCCGGCTCGGCATAGGCATCGACTACCACATCGGCGGACTCCGCATCCTTGCCGGAAGAGGGTAGGCGCGCACTCATCTTCTTCAGATCGTCGGCGGATACTTTGATCTTCTCGGAAAGGTATCCGTTGGCCACCGCTTGTACTTCGATGCCGTATTCGCCCGGCGGCGCGGATCGAATGCGAACGATGCCGTCGGATTGCGTGAAGTTCGAGGTGGGAGAGGGAATGATGCTATCGTCTTTGAGACGTTGACACACATAAACTTCCGCGGACGACAAAGGCTTTTTCGTCTCGGCGTCGCGCACCATCACCACCAAGCCGCGCTCGCTCTGGAGCATCTGACATCCAACCGACGATCCCCAGAAGGGAACGAGGCAAAGCAGACAGCGAGCGACTCGACATACGCGCATGAATCCACCTCGCCAGACAATCTCCGCGTCGAAGGGGACATCGCGGAAGGGAAGATTCGCTCATGCCAACATTCGTCGCGCGTGTCAACGTCAGTTCCCGACGATCTCTCCCATTTTCTTACGAATCCGTCCGGCAGTCCGGCCGTTTGATCTGGAATGGGATTGCCCTGGAATTTGGAAGGGGATTGTGCGATGGTTCGCGCCGCAAGTCCGGCCAACGAGTGCTGGAGGCCATTGGGGGGAGATACCGATGCGACCGAAAACAACCGTTCGGCCGCCGATTATCGCCGGCGTGCCGAGTCGGCAACTGTCGGAATTGCTGCGGACTTGGCGTGGGCAGCCTCGGCAACGCTCGCGGCTGCTGTTCGGGGTTCTGCTGGTTTCCGCCTTGCTGAGTGATTCCGCCCTGCTCCTGCTCGGCGTGCATCGTCTCCGTTCTCGATCGCCGGCCGCGCTGGAACCCTCCGAACGCCGCATCCATGTACCCCATGCCGACGATGCGAGGCTGTGGCGACCGCTGCGCCACTGGGCCGTGCGCGTCGAAGGTCGAACGCGCTTGTTCGAGAGCTACTGCCGCGACGCGGTTGTTGCCGTCACCGGCGAGGAAAGCTTCGAGGAGCGCGATCCGCTGCCCGTGGTGGTTTCGTGGATGCTGGATGCGGAAGCGGATACGTTGGAGTGGGAAGCCTACCCATTCGTCCGATGTGAGGACGCCGAACTGCGAGCCGTGTTGTATCGAGACGAAAACAATCCCTCGCGCATGCCGCGCGACGAACAACTGCACGGACGCTTCATCGAGCCGGAGATCGCGCGGTCGTGCCGCGCGTTTCAAGAGATTTTGCGCGACCTGAATGCGGAGATAGAGCCGTTGTCTCCCCTCCAGCGACAAGCCGCCGCCTTGCAAACGCGGCTGAATCGTTGGCAGCGCATCCGAGCGGGGGAAGTCGAGGGGGTCGGCGGGGTCGAGATGCGAACGGTGAGCGCCGAACTATGCCAGGCCTATCAGTCCGGCGACAAGGAACTGTTCGCGGCCGCGCTCAACGATTTTCTCGACTCGTCCCGGCAATCGAGCGCCCTGGAGGGCGATCCGTCCGTGCGCCGTCGGCTTACCGCCGAGCAGTGGCTCAACGAACGCGAACCGGCGCGCAAAGCGCTGCAACTCAGTTTGTTGGCTTCGGCTTGCCTGGCGGCGGCGGCACTCGTGAGGATGCGGCGGCCCGCGTGGCATCGCGTTCTCTTTCGGGCCGGAGTGATGTCCGCGCTCGGCTGTTTGGCTTGGTCCGTCGCCGCGCTCGTGGCCCGCTCGATTCAGGACGATTCCCTTTTCGGCGACGGCGAACGGGGCACGTTCTTCCTCGCCGCCGCCACGTTGGCCGTCGGCCTCGGTTTGGCTCTGCTGCACCGCGAGGCAGGCGTGGCCCTCCTGGCCGTCGTGGCGTCGTGCCTCGGATTTCTACTCGCTCAGAGCGGAGGTTCCTGGCCAACGGGGTTCGACACGGATGCGTGGTCGAGCGCGCAGCTATTCCTGTTGCTCTCCGCCTTTGCCGCCTGGACGTTGGCATGGACCGTGGCCGTCGTCGCATGCCGTGGCGTGTTGTTCGCCGCGCCGGACGGCGAGAAGCTGCGCCGACTCGAACGATCCTGTTTGTCGGCGATCCGTCTCGGTGTGGTCCTCGCGGTCGCCAGCGCGTGCGTCGATGGACTCCGCGCCTTGATATTGGACGATTCCTGGCGCGGCCAGGGGGTGCAAGCGCTGGGTACGCTGGTTCTCTTGCCCTCCGGCTGCCTCTTGCTCCACGCGCGCCGGCGCGGCTCGATACAGGCTTTCACCGCGGCGATGAGCGTCGCCGTCGCGCTTCCCCTCGTGGTTCTCGTGGGATTCGCCGTCCAGCGCCTCGAGACGTGGAGCAATCTGAGCGCGCTCGAGGCATGGATTCATGCCGCGGGATTGCTCGGTCTCAGCGTGGCCTTCCACGCCGCTTTGCGCTATTACTACGGTCGTCAGCGCGCGTTCGACGCCTGAGATCGTGGAACCTCAGCGCGTCGCGGGTGGGTCGCCGAGGGTGAAATCGAGCGCGTTCTCGCACCAGGCGGCAACCGCGAATAGCTCGCGCTCGCTCCACGGGCCGCCGACCAATTGCGCGGCTATGGGGAGACCGTCTTCGGACAGCGCGGCGGGAAACGCGACGGTGGGTAGGCCGGTGTAGCTCCAGGGCGAATTGAAAGCGGGATCGCCGGTGGTGGCCGCGTCTGGGGCGGGGCTTGTCGTCGCCGGAGTCAGAAGTGCCGAGACGCCGCCGAAACAGTTCTCCATTTCCTCTCGTAATTGTTGCTGATGCTCTTTGCAGCGCGCGTATTCCGGAGCGGGACAGGCCAAACCCTCTTCGAGCAGTTGGCGAATGCAGGGATCGTAGTCTTCGGGATGACGGTGAAGGCGTTCGCCGTGATAGGCCGCCGCCTCGACGGCCATAACCGTGCGATGGCGCGTCAACACTTCCGCGAACGATGCCGGCAGTTTCACGTCCACCACCGTTGCTCCGCGCCGCCTCCACTGCTCCGCCGCGCGATCCATCGCGGCGAGGACACTCGATTCCGAGCGACTGTCAAACAACCCGCGCAGCCGTCCCAGGACCGGAGGGTCGCTGGGATCGGGGGCACTCTCCCAGCCGATGTCGGCGATGGCGGACATGAGGATTTCCACGTCGCGCACGGTTCGCGCCATCGCGCCCACATGATCCATCGACGGGGCCAAGGGCACGACCCCATCGCAGGAGACGCAACCGAAGGTCGGTTTACAACTTGCCACTCCACAATAGGAGGCCGGGCGCACGATCGAGCCTCCCGTCTGCGAAGCCAACGCGCCCAGACACATGCCGCACGCCGTAGCCGCCGCCGAGCCGCTGCTCGATCCGCCCGGCGTTCGCGCCGCGTTCCACGGATTGCGCGTCGGCGGCGGATCGAAACTGGCATATTGTGTCGTCACCGTCTTTCCCAGGAGAATCGCTCCGGCTTGACGCAGACGACTCACGACCGGGGCATCGCTTCGAGCGATGCTATTTTTCCAGAGGCGCGAACCGGCAGCGGTCGGCCAATCGAAGACATCGAAGATGTCTTTAACCCCCAAAGGAATCCCGTGCAGCGGGCCGCGCCATTCGCCGCGCGCGATCTCGCGGGCACACGCTTCGGCGCGCCGCAATGTCCCCTCGCCATCGACGAACACCCAGGCGCGAACGCCCTGCTCGCAGTGCCGGATGCGTTCGAGACACGACTCGACCAGATCGACGGGGGAAAGTCGGCCGCTGCGAAGTTCGTGGGCGGCGGCGAGAAGGGTAGGTGGCATGCGCGATTCCGTGGGTGTCCAGCCATCCCGCAATCTCGACAAAGGCACACTTTGAAGGAGTTTAAGGATGGAAATAGCCTATCTTTCGTTTTAGAGGCGATCCGCGAAGTCCCCCCTCTCCCTGTACTCAGGGGGAAGAGGGGCTTCTCGGATCGCCTCTTAGTCGATCAGTCCCGGCAACGACGGCTGCGTCGGTAGGGCACGGCTGCCGCGGCGGCGCGGCGAACGGGCCGCAACTCGCGGACGAGCCGACCCATTCAGATGGATCGGCGCTCCGGGTTCGTCCTGCTTGGCCGTGTGGATGGCGACCGCGACGCGCAATTCGTCGAACATCTCTCGTGCCGCCGCGCGCGCCAATGCCGGACGATTGCACTCGCGGCTCAGGTGCAGTTGCACCAAATGCCGGAGGCGGCCCTTCGTCGAACGGCAAAGCACGGCCCGGACCAAATCGACGGCTTGGACGTTGGACAAATGGCCCTCGTCACCCAGAACGCGCTGGATCAGACGCGGGCCTCGCTTACTGTTGCGCTCGAGGGCGACATCGTGATTGAACTCGACGGCCAACAAATCCACATCGGCAAGCCGGTCGGCCAACTCGTCGTCCCAACAGCCGAGGTCGGCGACATATCCGATCGCGTTGCACCCTCCGAACAAATCGGCCCCGCCTTCCAGTCGAAACCCGAACGTCGCCCCGCTATCGTGTCGAATCGGTAGCGCCCGACAACGCAGGCCAGGCGATAATGGGAACGCCTCGAACGGAGCGAACGATCGCACCAACCCGGCGGCCTCAAGAGCGAGAAAACCGTCCGAATAGGTGCGTAAGACCGTATGATGCCCGCTGTGACACCAGAGGGGAATGCGATGGCGATGAAGGTGTTGGAGCGTGGCGTCTTTCCAATGATCGGTGTGGGTATGCGTCAACAGCACGACTTGCACCGACGACCACGATCGTCCGACCTCTTGCAATCGGGCGGCGATCTGTCGCGGTCCCAACCCCGCGTCGATGAGCAAACCGAAGTCGGCGGACTCAATGGAACAGACGTTGCCGCCGCTCCCGCTGGCTAGGACCGTGAATCGCAAACCGATCTCCTCCGAGATGGACTGCCATGCAATCGTTCTGGTCATGGTAGTCGAAAAGCGCCGGAGAACCAAGACTCCGGCGCTTTCCTTGTAAGCGATTCGCGCGCGTGGAAGGGATCGGTTAGCGAAGCTGTCGTTGCCCCGCCTCCCAACGCGCGATCCACGGCGAGGACGGCCGTTTCCACGGTTGCCCCGTCGTTTGCCGAGGGTTGCGCAAGCCCTCTCTCGACCCTCTGCGGTAAACCACGAAGAGGACGAACAGGACGATAAGGTAAACCAGATAAACGTGTGTTGCCCAGTTCGTTAGGATGATGTCCAACATGGTACTTCTCCTCCAGATTGGCGGCGTCTCCGCTCGATCGACGCCTGGGTTCACTTCTCGTTTCAGCTGGCTTGCGCCAACTTTCCCGCCTTCGAAGGCGGCACTTGGCCGCCTCGAATCCTTACGGAAAAGTAACTAAGGCAATCATCGTGCCGAAAGAGGGACGAACGTAAGAAATAAATCGTCCGATTGCACGAATGTAGCACAAAAGCCGAATTTTCTTGGCGATGCGCCGGGTCTCGATTCGAGCGGTCGACCGCAATGGGAAGGAGAAGTCGTTTTCCGGCGAGCAATTATTTCGAGAAGAGTGGCAGATTCCACCCAAGATGGGCGGATCTTGCCGACGTGCCGTGCGGTTGGAACACCCGCGAAGAATTGGCCGGGAAGCGAGCAAAAAAATGAGCCGCCGGCAATCCCCTCACTGCCGGCGGCTCCCAAGTTCCTCTCCTTCTCCCCAAAAGCAGAGGACATTAGTAATGTAGAATACGATTTTAGCGAATGCAAACGAGAATCAATTTTTGATGGCACTCAAGGATGAGCCGACTTTATCGAATCGGCGGAAAGCGTCGATTTCAGCGCGGTTGCGGCGGCAACGAGAGACGATCCCAGTCGCCGAGTTGACGCTGCAACTCGTCCCAAGTCAGCGGTCGGCGCGGCACGCGGAAGAACTGTTCCGCCAACACGGCCACGGTCGATTGCGTCGCCCGAACGCGATTCACTTCCATCTCCAGACGACGCAGCCAAAACGGAACGTCGAGACCGACCCCCATCGGATTGTCGGTGAACGCCGGTAACTCGCGTTGAAGCCGCGCGAACGTCGCTCGCTCGCCTTTTTCCCGCGACTCGCGCATGGCCGGTTCGATCAGGGCGCACAGACGATCCAGAGCGAGCGGTTTGATGAAGCGTTCGCCCAGGCGATCGCGGATGGTGCCGAGACGCACGCCGCGTATGCGTTCCAGACGTTCCAATTGTTCGAGATGCCCTCGCGCCAAATCGCGCGTCGTGCGTGCGAGCGATTGTTCCCAGAGTATGGCGGTTTGCGCGCGATCGCGCCGCGCCAAGACTTCGTGGGCCATCGCCAGCGGGCGGAATTGCCAAGCGTGGCGATCGTAAGCCGCCTTGAGACGCAAGAACTCGAGCAAGACGTGCAGATTCTCGCCGTAATCCGATTGGGTGGTCGTGGTGTTGTAGTCCTTGTACTCTTCGTAATTTTCGACGATGGCTTGGAGAACGAGGTTCAGTCGGCGAATGGCGTCGTCGCGGCGGATACCGCCGTCCAACTCGTCGAGCAGGCGAATGGGATGAAGCGGATCGGGATTGTCCCGCAAATAATCCAAATAACCTCCGACGCCTCGATGGAGAATGCCGCGCAGATTGCCCAAGGTCATAAAGCGCGCGTGGAACAGATCGCCGCCGTAGCGCTGCACGAACGCTTGGACGGCCCGCCATTCGGACTCTCCGGTCAGTGTTTCCAGGACGGACAGCTGAAGCGAACGGCTATGCTCGATCCACAGGGTCAGAAAGGGAGCCGTTAGCCGTTCGAGAACGGAAACCAACTCCTCGTCGCTATTTTGGCGATTGCCCCACATCGGCGCGGATTCGACGACGCTCTCGACGACGGCTTGGTAGGCGGCCTGGAAGAAGTGATTGAACTCGGTGACGCCTCGACCTCGCATCGGCTGCGCTTGTTCCATGGCGCGAGAGGTGCGCAACAGATCGTAGGTCTCGCGCAGCAGACCCAAACGCGGCAGATTCGCCAACAGCGCGCGCAGAACGGTCTGCGCCACGCGCACGCGCAGAATCTCGCGCGGCCCGCCCCCCTCGGCCAGAGGAGCGAACAGCAACGGTTCGCTCTGAAACAATTCGAGAAACGAGGGCAGCACCTCGCGCGCCGCCGCCGCTTCCCCCGCGAACAGCGCTCGCTCCAGGCGAATGGCGAAAGGCTCCCACGCCGGCGAACCCGCGTCCGCCTCGGTCGAATCGTCGCCGCGCTCTCCGAGCGCCCCCTGTAAGGAGCCGACGGCCATCGACGTGTCCAGACAGGCCCCAATTGCGGCAAATAACAATTGTTCCTTCACGACGCGCCGGCGGTCGAACTCGACGAGCGAATCGTAGTCGCCGGTCGGCTCGTGGAGTGGATGGGCGTGGATGACTTCGAGCAGATTCGACAAACGGCGTCGATTGTCGCGCGCCGTCCGAAGCCAAGAGCCGAGCGATTGTCCCCAACCGTGTCCCGCGCGCTCGTCCTCGGCGGCGGCGCGGGCGGCGATCTGCCACAATCGCGACAAAGTAGACAAAAAATGAAGCCTTTTCTCCAGCCGTTCGCCCTCGGTCTCCAGCTCGAACTCTTCGACCGGCCCGCCGTCGGCAACGGAGCTATCTTCGTTGTCGTCGGTGGTATCTTGGTAGACGACGCCTTCGTAAGCGGCGTCGAACACATCCTCTTCGCGTTCTTCGGTTGGCGTCGGGCCGATCGATTCCAGGTCGGGTACCTGCCAATACTCCTCGGCATTGGCCTCGAGATGATCGAAGAATTTGATAATGAGATCGCGGGACGGCAGAGCTTGGGACGCGGAGACGCCGTCCGGGCGTTTCACCGCCGCCAGTATCCAACGCAAAGTTAGATTGTGAAACGACCAGACGCCGTCCTCCAAGGGTACTTGCTCGACCCGTCCGAGCCAACTGCACAACAGCGCCTGCGCCGAACGATAATCCGCCTTCCGCAAGAGGGCGTCCACGACGAGAGAAAACGCCTTGGGCGAGCGGAAATGTTCCAATTGATCGCGCCAGAAGGCGAGATCGGCGCTCGTCTCACCGCGGCGACGCCAGTGCGCGAGGGCGTTGGCCACACCCGCGGCCGACGAAGACGCCTCGCTTCCGTGCAGGCGGCGCACATCGCCGACTTCGATCGTGGCGAACCGATCCCACCACGCCGTCTTGCGCTTCAACCCCTCTCGGAGGGTCCGCGCTAGTTCGTCTTCGCCGCAAGCGGCAGCCTCGCTCATCAAGCGGGCATACAAATTGAAGAGCTGTTCGACGACTTGAATCAACTCGTCGACGCGCGGATCGCGGATGCTGTCTTCGCGCGCCGGAGACAAAGGAAACAGGCCTTGAAAGCCGAGAATGTTCCAGGGATCGACGAACGCGCCACAGTCGATGCCGCGCTGAAGCAAATCCTCGACCTCCGACAGCCGCCTCGCCGCTTCGCGCAACTGTCCGCGATCGGCTTCGACTTCGCCGCCGGTTAGCCGTCCGAGTATTTCGCTCAGCAGGCGCACCGATACGGCGGGGATGCGCCGCGCCTCGTCTCGGCTCGCCTCGGCATAGCCCATCTCGGCGAAAAGCAGCGCGAGGTAGCGCTGTTGCATTTGCATGGCGCGATGGCGGGCCAGATAGCCGTTGAGGTGCTGCCTCGCCCCGCCGAACGCCTGCCGCGCCGTCGCTTGTTCGTCGCGCAGACGGGCGGCGTGCGTGCCTTCCAGACGTTTCAGTAAATACTCATAAAAGAGATCGCGGTAGCGCACGATACGCGGAAGCAGGGCGGCCAAGGTAGTCGTCGAGTCGTGGGCGGACGGTCCCCACCCGCCGATGCCCGTGGACATGAGGAGCGTGCCGGCCAACACCGCCGCCCCCTCGCGCAGCAGTTCTTCACGCGGCAAGGGGCCGGGCGCGTCGATTCGATCCATGAGCGCGTCGAGCGTGATCTTGCGCGCGACGTAGCGACGGAAGCGTCCCTGGTTGTCCAGATGGTGGGGATCCCATTCGCCGAAGACGTAATTGGGGCGGCGATTGACCGGATGACCGTGATCGTAGGCGCGGAGATCGACGACCAATTCGTCGAGGAGATCGAACTCGAATTGGGCCTCGGCGCACAGGGCCGGATCGAGATTGCGCAGGATGTCCAGCGCCCCGGCGATGAGTTCGCCGTAGCGGCCGAATGCCGTGCCCGTTCCCCTAAAATAATACGGAAGAGGACAATGGCGCTCGTGTTCGTAGGGTTCTCCTTGGGGTCTCGTCTCAAGGATGGCGACGGGCCGATGTCCGACGTAATCGTTGAGCCGAGCCAGCGCGCCGGCGATCGGCGGCTCGTTCTCCGCGCTCTTCGCCCGCTCGGCCAAGAGGGCTTCCATCGCGCGGGCCAGAAAGAAGGGGCCGAACAGTTCCCGGTCGCTCAGATGCGCGAGCAGATCGACGTGATGAGTCCGATACGCCTTCAGCAACTGCCCCACATTTTCGAGGATGCCGCCCGCCTGGGACGCATCCCGAAAGGCCGCCGAGCCTTCGCCGTGCAAGTGGCTCAGGCGAACCTGCAACCAATCGAGCAACGCTTGCCACGGCCTTTCCTCGCCCCGTTGCGCGAGATAGGCATAGGCTTCGTTGAGTTGTTTCCGCCAGCGCGGATCGGGCCGACCGTCGGAGAAATTCAGATAGCCCAACAGCGACGACGCCGAGACAATGCGCTCCAATTCCGAGTAGCCTTCTTGCACCGCTGAATCCTCTCGTGTTCCTTGGGCATCGCCGCCTCGCATTCTCATCGTCCAGCCGACGAGCGAGAGTGCGTCTCCATCTCTGGCTCGCACGCCCTCTCCTCGAGGGTTCGAGCGGCCCTCGACGCCCTCTTGAAGCATAGCGTTCCGTAAGCTAAATCGCTAGAGAACTAAGAATCGATCCGAGAAGCAACTTCTCGGCTGTGCCTGGGGAGAGGGAGCCGTTCGACCGTTACCCTCGCCCTTATCCCAACGAATGGAAACCCGAGAATGAACGACAAGATTGCACTCGTTACCGGAGCGGGGTCGGGAATCGGCAGGGCGACCGCGCTGGCTCTGTTGCGAGAAGGGTACTCGGTGGTGTTGGCCGGTCGTCGCGCCGAGACGCTGGCCCAAACCGCGAACGAGGCGGGAACGGAGGGCAAGCGCGCGCTGCCCCTCGTGGCCGATGTCGGCGATCCCGAATCGGTGCGACAACTCTTCGAGAAAACCAAGCAACAATTCGGCCGGCTCGATCTGTTGTTCAATAACGCCGGCACCGGCGCGCCGCCGGTGCCCTTGGAAGAGCTGACCGTCGCACAATGGCGGCGCGTTGTCGAGGTGAACCTGACCGGCGCGTTCCTGTGTACTCAGGCCGCGTTTCGGCTGATGAAGGAACAATCGCCGCGCGGCGGACGCATCATCAACAACGGCTCCGTCTCGGCCCACGCGCCACGCCCCAACTCGGCCCCCTACACGGCCACCAAGCACGCCATCACCGGCTTGACCAAATCAACCGCTCTCGATGGGAGGAAATACGACATTGCCTGCGGTCAAATCGACATCGGCAACGCCGCCACCGAGATGACGGAGCGCATGCGGCAGGGGATCGTACAAGCCAACGGCGAAATCGCTGTCGAACCGACGATGCACGTTGAGAACGTCGCTCGTGCCGTCCTCTACATGGCCGGTCTGCCTCTCGACGCCAACGTCCTCTTCCTTACCGTCATGGCCACCAAAATGCCCTTCGTCGGCCGCGGCTGAGGCACTCGTTACGACGGAGAAGGTATCGGTCTCCTCGTTCCCACACAAGATGGCGAACCGGCAGCGTTAGCTGCCGGGTATCCCACACAAGATGGCTTCACGCATACCAGTCGGCGCGCGTCAAAGGCAAACCGGCGACGCCGCGATCGGGTTTGACCAAGAGCGTCTGGTAGATGTTGCCGCGTGCCGCGCGGAAGCCATCGACGGAACCGGCCATGTACAGACGCCAAATGCGATAGGTTGTCTCGTTGGTTAGTTGCTTGGCCTCGTCGGCGCGCGCCTCCAAACGCCGCAGCCAATTCCGCAGCGTCAGCATGTAATGTTCGCGCAGCGCTTCCACGTCTCGCACCTCCAGACGTGCCGTCTCCGCCGCCTTGAGCGTGGCATGAATCGGTTTCAACTCGCCGTCCGGGAAGACGTAGCGCTGCGAGAACGATTGGCCGCGCGGCTTGCGCTCCCAGCCGCTCAGCGCGATGCCATGATTGAGGAAGACGCCGCCCGGACGCATCAGGGTATACGCTTTGCGAAAGTATAAGGGCAGCATCTTGCCGCCGACGTGTTCGAACATGCCCACGCTGACCAGCTTGTCGAAGGTACCGGACACTTCGCGGTAGTCCTGATACTCGACGCGGCAGCGATCTTGCAAACCCGCTTCGCGGATGCGCTGTTGAGCCAATTCGACTTGCTTGCGGCTGAGCGTGATGCCGAGAACCTGCGCGCCGTACTGGCGTGCCGCATGAATCGCCAATCCGCCCCAGCCGCAACCGATGTCGAGCAGACGATCGCCGGGCGACAAACGCAATTTGCGACAGATGTAGTCTAGCTTTTGTTCCTGAGCGCGGTCGATGTCGTCGTCCGCATCGTGGAAATAGGCGCACGAGTAAATCATGCGGCGGTCGAGCCACAGTTGATAGAACTCGTTGGATACGTCGTAGTGATAGCTGATGGCTTGTCGATCTCTTTCGCGCGAATGAACGATGCCGGAGAGGTGGGCCGCGGCGCGTCCGGAGCGCGGCCGCTCGTCGCCGGGCAAGGCGAAGAGACGCTTCAACCACCTTAGTTTGTTCAGAAGTCCCGGACGCATCTCGTAGAGATAACTGACGACGGCAAAATAGGCATGGATGTCGCCTTCGATGTCGATGTCGTCGTAGATGTAGGCCTCGCCCAAGATGTGGGGAAACGGAGGCCAGAACATCTTGCGCACCGCGCCGGGATGCCGCAACACCAGAGTAAAGCGCGCCGATTGGCCGGCGTCCGGTTCGCGGACGGTATCGTCCCAGGCGCGCACGGCGAAATCGCGCGGCCCATAGCCGCTCAACACTTCGTCCAGAAAAGCGAAGCTGGCCTCGACGGCGGCGTTTCGGGCGAGCGTGGCGGACATCGTCATGGTCTGCATTCCAACGAGACAAATCGCGCGCCATCCAGGGCGGAATCATTCCTTCGTTTGGTCTAACTGTATCAAGCGGTCGGAGAGTTTCCAGCGTTGGGCGGATCGGAGGTGGCGACCGCGATCCGTTCGCCCCAACGCCGATCCGCCCAGAGGGCTAAGAGCGCGCACGCCAAGCCCAACGTCCATCCGGCGAGTACATCGCTGGGATAATGCACGCCCAGATAAGGGCGCGAGCAGCCGACCAGCAGCGGCACGGCGAATCCGAGCGTGAGTAGCAGCGTCGCGGCGGCACGATTGCGCAGATGGCGCGCGGCCAAAAACGCGAACGTACCGTACAGAGCCATCGAGCCGATGGAATGGCCGCTCGGAAAGCTGGTCGAATGCGGGCGCTCGATCAATCGCCAATCCACATTCGGTCGAGGGCGTTGGATGAGGTACTTGGCACTCTGTCCCACTCCCAACCCTAACATGGAAGCCGCCAGGAAGATAAGGGCGGTTCGGCGCTTTCCAGCCAAGAAGTAGAGAATGAGAGCCAACACGACTGCCGCGGCCAGAACGATCTTCTTATCGCCGAGTTGCGTGCAGGCTTTCATCATCGCGTCGCCGACGGTCGAATGCTGGTTGCCGAACCAGGTCAGCGCATCCATGTCCACGGCCTGTATTTGTTCCATTAAGCATATCCTTTGTCGTAAATCACTTGCTTGGCGAATCGTGCTTCACTCGTTCCGTCGCCTTGCGCAGCGGCGGTTTCGGTTTCGCTTTCCAGGCGCGTACATCGTCTTGCAGCACGGAGATGGCCTCGGCCAGTTGCACGTCTTCGCCGCGCGGCAGCTGCCCCGGCAGCGTCCACACGATACGATCCGGTACCGCGCCGTTGAGTTCCATGTCTTCGCCGCTGCCGAGGACGAACCAACCGCGGAACGGTACGCGGAGGAAACCCACGTCCATGATGGCTTGCGCGCCGGTGCTTATGACACCTCCCGCCGTGGGCACGCCGACGAGCTGGCCTCGCTTCAGCGTCTTGATCGCGTGGCTGAAGATCTCGGCGTTGCTGAAGCTGTTTTGATTGCACAGCACGACGATGGGCTTGTTCCAGGTGGCGTAGATTTTGCGGTCGTGGGGATAGCCCGGTTCGCCGCCGCGCGGCACGGTGACGGCGTGAACTGGCTGGGTTAGCGCCGTCAACAGATGGTCCGCCGTGCTGCCGCCGCCGTTTTCGCGCACATCAATAATGAGTCCATCCTTGCCCGCGCCGACGCCGTACAGTTGTTCTTCAAACTTGCTGAAACTCAGGGCGTCCATCGCGCTGATGTGCAAATAGCCCAACGTCCCCTTGGAAGCGGTGTCCACCGCGCGGCGATTGCCGTCCATCCACGCTTGATAGAGTAGCGGCTGCGCCTGGAGATAGGAGATGGGGCGCACGACGACATCGCGTTCCACCCCGTCGATGCCGCGCACGCGCAAGTGTACATCGCGCGCCAACGGGCCGTTGAGTACGCGCGTCAAATCCATGTTCGGATCGACGGCGACATCGTCGATCTTCAGAATAATTTCCCCCTCGCGGAGTCTGCTTTTCTTGCGGCTGGCCGGACCTGCGGGCAAGACATCGCGGATCTTCAAACCCGGTCCCGCAAAATCCGGCTGGAAGCGGACGCCGAGATGAGCGGTCGATTCGCTCCACTTGGTCGGAGGCGGCGCGTCGGTCGGCGGCGGTAAGAAGCGAGCGTAACGCGCGGACGACGGAGTATAGAAGCCCAAATGCGATCCGTTTAGTTCGCCGAGCATCAGATTCACGACGGTGGTGAATGCCTCGTCGTCCGGTGCCTCGGCGGCGGCATCCGTATATTTGAGGCGGATGGCCGGCCAATCGCGGTTGCCCAGGCGTTCGTCGTACCAAGTGTCGCGCATGGTGCGCCAGCACAGATCGAAGGCCGCTCGATAGCGTTCGCTTAAATCGACGCGCTGCAACGCTTGGAAGCGATAACTTCCGTCGTCGCCGGAGGAGGAAGGAGCGGAAGCACCGCGACGAGTCGTCGTCGGAGGCGGTTCGATCGCCGGTTTGGCCGTGCCGGGCACGAAACTCGCCGGAATGCCGTTTGACAGCCAGACGATGCGATTGCCCTGCTTCAGCCAGCGCGCGTGCGTGCCGGTCTGCGGCGTCAACGCTTTCGGTTTGAGATCGTCGGGAATGTCCACGGTGTAGGTCCCGCGTTTTCCCTCGACGACGGCGGTGAAGGCCAGCTTGCGCGAGTCCGGAGACCAGAACAATCCCGATTCGGTCGCCTGGGGTATCGAAATCCGGTGGACCCGGCGATGCAGTCCCTCGAAGTCGATGGCCACATCCGACTTTCGCTGCTTACCTACGTCGCCCCCAGCCACTTTCGTCTCAGAGGAAGACGTTTTACCCCCCTCACCCCCAACCCCTCTCCCCCCTGCGGGGGGAGAGGGGAGCAGTTTCCCCCCCTCTCCCCCCGCAGGGGGGAGAGGGGTTGGGGGTGAGGGGGGAAGCGTATTATTTCTTACTTTGTTGATCTTTTCCAACGCTTTTTCGAGAGCGCGCTCGCGCTTGCTTTTTTCGTCGTCTTCGGCCCGAAGCCAGACGTAGTGGATGTCCACTTCCTTCAGGCCGCGCCGGCCGGTGAAGGCGATGATCCGTCCGTCTGGCGACCAGACGGGGTCGCCGTCGTTGTAAGGATGGCGCGAAAGATTGAACGGTTTGCGCGAACCGTCGAGCGGCAGAATCCACACGTCGCGGTTGAAATCGCTGTCGCTCTGGGCGTAGACGATCCATTTGCCGTCGGGCGACCAGTTGTACTCCAATTCGTTCCACGAGGAGAGAACTTTCTTGGCGTTGCGGCCGTCGGCGTCGGAGACCCACAGGTCGCCGCGTCCGCGCAGATACGAGATACGTTTGCCATCGGGACTGAATTTCAAGCCGCTCTTCACCTCGCCGTCGTCGGTGAGGCGTTCGATGGTCGGAGTCTCATTTTGCCACCACAGCCGATTTTTCTCGCTCCCCTCGGTGGCGACGGCGCGATAGATGTCGCTGCGCGCCGCGCGGTCGGCAACGAACAGCAACGTCTTGCCGTCCGGGGAAAAGGCGGGATGACTCGCTCCGGAAGTAAACGCGGAAGCATCCCCGACCTTCGGTGTCACCCGGCGCGGTTCGCGCAACTCCGTATCCATCAGCCATAATTCGTCGCCGGCCACAAAAGCCATTTCCAAGCCGTCGGAAGTGAACACAACTTCGGCAGCTTTGCTCAAAACCCGCCGTTCGATGCGATCTTTCTTGGCGTCGCTGTCGAACTGTACGGCGATTTTGCGCGGCGATGCGTCTTTGCCGGGGTGATAACTGTACAAGTCGAAGAGGTGTCGAAAAACGATGGTCGAGCCGTCGCGGGAAATACAGGGGAAGACGACGGCGTCGTCGGTGAAATGCGTGAGTTGTCGCCCCTCTTTGCCGTCGAGATCGCGCTGCCAGAGGTTGAACGAACCGCTGGCCGCTCCGACGTAGTAATAGCCTTTGCCGTCCGGCTTCCACAACGGCCAACGGCAGCCCGTCTCTTCCGCGAGGATGCGCCGAAACGTCTTGGCTTCGCCCTCGTAGAGCCAGATCTGACTGGCTTGGGAACCGCGATAGCCCTTGCGCCACCACGGCTCCCCCTCGCGCGCGAACAACAAGCGCTTGCCGTCGGGAGAAAGAGAGCCGTTTTGTCCGTAGTCGTCGAACAGCAACGTCTCGGCCCGGCGCGATTCGGTATCGAGGAGAAAGAACCGTTCGGCATGACGCCAGAAATGATCGCGGCCGGCATTCACGATGAGATGCCGGCCGTCGGGATGCCAGCCTTGCAGCGTATAACCGGACGTGTGATACGTCAATTGTCGTGGAGTGCCGCCGCCGGCCGACATCAGGTAAACTTGTGGCGAGCCGCTGCGTTCCCCGATGAAGGCGAGTCGCTTGCCGTCCGGCGAGAAGTGCGGCTCTCGATCGCGCGACGGATGATCGGTCAACCGCCGGGCCACGCCGCCCGCCGCCGCCACGCTCCACACGTCGCCGTCCCAGTCGAACGCCAGCGTCTTGCCATCCGGCGACAAGGCGGGATGATTCGCCAAGCGAATCGCTTCTCCCGCCTCGGCGGACGACAGAGCGGCGAGGACGAGGATTGTGGGAAGGAGGGCTTTTTGGCTCGCGGTGGAACACATGGGGGGATTCTCTCGATGTCAGCGCGTCGGCCTGCGTCAGTTGAACTTATAACGGGCGGCGCGTTGCACCGCCGCGCTGGGGTCTTCGTCTTCGATGAGGCTGTCGATCTCGAATCGCGTCTGTCGCAACAGCAGCCCCAAAAGACTTTCCTTGCCCACGACGGCAATGAGCATGCTCAAAACGCCGGCCACCCAGCGCGCCTGGGTTAAGTTGAAGAACGACACCTCGTTGGCGGACAAATCTTTCTTAGCCATGACGGAACCTCCATGTTCCTAAGGGTTGAAGGATGATAGCCCGACTTCGGCAATGGGAGCAAGAGGAGTTTATCGCAACTAGCGCGAGGGGCGGCGGAGGCCTCTTCTCGATATTCGCGCGTCAACTCGCGCGATTCCTCTCGGCCCAACCATTCCACGAGCGGATCGACGGAATCGAGACAAGCCTCGCCCTTGATCCCCTTGGTGCGCACCGTGACGTTGCCGGAGGGGTCGATTTCGATTTCCACCCCTTCCTGACCCATCGTCGATTTCTCCCTTCAAGGCAATTCAACACAAGCCCGGAGCGCCAGCGACGGGCTGGGGTCGGAGCGCCCGTCGCTGGCGCTCCGGGCTTGTAAGTCATCAAATACTTCTTACAAATTGCGCCCGCGAATCTCGATCGTTCGATCCTCGCTCACTTCTTCTTCCACCACGTTCATGCGCCGTTCTTTCAGTTCGGCCATTAACTCCTCGCCGATTTCGCGCAATTGGGACTTGGAGAATCCCTCGCCTTCCATGCACAACTTCAGAGCGGCGCGTTGGTGAGAGTCGAAGTCAATCGGTTGCCCCGCGGCTCGTTCACGGCTCCGTCTTCCAGATCCAGACCTCGCCGCGTTCGTTCGTCTGCTCGCCTCCGGCGGCCAGCATGTCTCCGGCGGGGGAGAACGCCACGCTATGAATGCGCGTCGAGCCTTGCGTCAGCGTCGCCAATTCCCTTCCCGCTTCTCGGTGCCATAGGCGAACGGTTCCATCCCAGCTCCCCGAAGCCAGCGTTTTGCCGTCCGCGCTAAATGCCAGAGAGGACACGCGCGCCGCATGGCCCTGAAGACGGCCTACTTCTTCGCCCGTTTCCGCTCGCCAGAGATGGACGTTCCAATCGTCCGAGCCGCTGGCCAACCAACGACCGTCTCTTGAGAAAGCTAGACAGCGAACCGCGGCCGCATGGCCGCGAATGGTTCGACTTATTTTGGGCAGTCCGTCTCGATCGGCCACGTCCCAGAACTCGATTTCGGAGCCTTTAGAAACGGCCAGGGCACGACTGTCGGGAGAGAATACCAGACACGAAATATCGTTGAAAACGCCGGGAAGCGCGGTCCATTCGCGGCCGGAAGCGACGTGCCAGAGTTGGACCAAACCGTCTTCACACGCGGCGACGAACAATTGACCGTCCGGGCTGAAAGCGAGCGCTCTCATGCGATCGGAGTTGAAATCGGCGAAGATCGGTATTCCTAATTTCAGCGAGCGATCCACAACGTGCGGAAGATAGGTTCGAGAACGGCGGCTGACCAGGAGTCGAGCGCGGCGTTTGCCCGTCGTCCGATCCCACAACGAAACGCTGCCGTCGTCGGCTCCCGATACCAGGATGTGGCCGTCGGGCGCGAAAGCCACCGCGGGATGCGAAACCAGAGAATCGGCGCGAGGCAAGCCCATCGCGGAGGAGCCATCGGCGACGCGCCAACCGCGAACCGTATCGCGCACATCGCGGAGAACCGAGCGACTCATCGCCATATCCAGGAATTTCCACTCCAGAGCGTTCGCATTCTCCAACTCGCTGGTACCGCCGACCAAGGTGGTTCCGTCTGGGGAAAAGCTCAACGAGCGCACCGACGCTGGAGGTTGACGGTCCACATCGCGGACTTTCCATGTCCTTCTGTCCCACAATTGTAAGACGGCTTCGCGCCGAGCCACGGCCAACGTATTGCCGTTGGGAGAGAGCGCGATCGTCCCTTCGTCATTTCCAAGAGCGAACTGGATGCGAACGGAGATACGATTGCGAGAAGCCTCGCTCAAATAGATTCCGACGCCGTCTCGCCGAGCGAGAACCTCGCAATCGCGGGCCAGATCGAAATGACTACCTGGATTTTCGGAGAAATCCACCCTCGGCTTTTCCTTCCCAGCATCGCTATCCCATAGATGGTGGGTACCCTCGGCATACGTCATCAAGGTTTTTCCGTCGCGGAGAAAGGAGGCAAAGGATACCGTGGCATCGTGCTTTAAGTCGGCGCGGCGCTGAAACGAGGGAATGTTCCAAAGGCGAATCGTTTTCGTATCGACGACCGCGGCCAGGATCTCGCCTTGGCCGGAAAACGTGGGCTTCACGGAGGTTCCGGCTTGGCCTTCCAGCGTGGCCGCAAGTCCGCCGGACGCTCGATTCCAAACGCCAACGCGGCCGTCTTCCGCCACCGATGCCAACCATCGTCCGCGGGGAGAATAGGCCAGGGATTGGATGGGACCGCCGTACCCTCCTATTACAGACTTTAGCCGTCCGCTACTTTTGTCCCAGAGACGAATGCGTCCATCGTCGCCCGCGGTGGCCAACTCGCCATCGTCCGGAGAAAACGCCACCGCTCGGCACGCGCCGTACCATCCCCGAAGGACGCGCAAGGTCCGAGCGTCGGCGCACCCGATCAAACGAACGCTGGCATCGACACCGGCGGCGGCCAGCAATTGTCCGTCGGAGGAGAACGCCATCGGACCCGCCGGTCGAAACGTCGAATGGGATTTCCAAGGACAGTGCGAGGTGTTGGCGTTCCAAATGCGAATCGTCCGGTCGCTTCCCGTGGAAAACAGCGTATCGCCATTGGGAGCGAAACTCGCGCCTTTCGCTTCGCCTCGATGGCCTCGAAATACGCCGACCGCTCGCTGTGCGTGCAAATCCCATAAATTGATGCTCCCGTCTTCGCCGGTCGAAACGAGGAGTCGGTCGTCCGGGCTGAACGCGATGAATCGAATCTTCCTGGTCGCGCGGGGGATGGCGGCCACGCGCCGTCCCGTCGCGGCGTCCAACAGAATCACTTCACCTGCGTGCGTTGCCAAGGCGAATAACGGCAGTCGATGGGCGAAACAAAAGCAAGGGGCTTTGTCGTCACCGGCGGAGAAATGAAATCTACCCGAAGCGGCGTCATAAACTTTGACGTCGCTTTCGCGGGTCTGAAGCGCGATCTGGCCGCCATGAGGTGCGATACGGACGGCCAGTGTCGCGGCCGTCGATTTGCCGAGCGGAGGAAGTTCCCGTTTGGCGGCCACATCCCACCGGCGGATCGGCGCATGGCCTTTGTGTAGGTTCGAAAGCGATGAAGCAACCACCAAGAATCGGCCGTCGAGTGTCAAATCGCAAATGCCCTCGCAAGTAGACAGCGCGTCCAGTTCGCGGCGTTCGGCGACATCCCAGATTTTCACGATGCCATCGACGCTAGCGCTGGTCAACGTGCGGCCATCGACGGAGAAGGCCAAGGCGGAGATGCGATTCTTATGTCCGCCGAAAATGCCGAGGAGACGTTTCTCCGCCGCGTCCCAAAGCCCGAGGCTTCCGTCGTCGTTGCCCGACGCCAACAGCTTGCCGACCGGGGAACAAACGACGCAAAGAGCGTGTCGCGGAGACAGGTCCAACTTGGCGCGTTGCCGTTTGGATTCGTGCAGCAGCCACTTCCACTCGAAACTGCGGAGTTCTTCCTCTCCTTCTTTCGGCAGATGCGCTTCGAGCAGGGAAAAGCAGCGATCAAAATCGCCGGCGCGCCAGAACTGTACGGCATCGCGCATATCCGCAATGTACAGCTGACGGCTCAAATCGCGCCGCTGTCGCCGTTCGTCTTCGACGCGCGCCTCCTGCTCGCTCCGCAGCTCCCGCGTGCGATCGTCCAGCGCTTGTTGCAGTTGAAAGGTCTTGTATATCCAGATAAGCGCCGCCGACGAAAGACTCAGTAGCAACAGGCACAGCAGCGACGCCAACGCCGGCCGACGCCGCGCCCATTTGACGCCGCGTTCCCACGCCGAGCTGCGCCGAGCCAGGATGGGTTCGCCGGACAAAAAGCGATCCAGATCCTTCGCCAATTCCAGGGCCGAACGATAGCGCCGCGCCGGTTCTTTTTGCAGACACTTGAGGCAGATCGTTTCTAGGTCGCGCGGCGCATCGGCATTGAAGCGACGAACCGAAGCAGGCTCCTCGTTCATTACGCGATGCAAAACGTCCACCTTGGTCGCGCCCCGAAACGGCGGTCGTCCGGTCATCATCTCGAAGAGGACAACGCCCAAGCCGTAAATGTCGGTGGCAGGCCCAATCTCTTTGATCTTGCCGGACGCTTGTTCGGGCGACATGTATTGCGGCGTGCCGAGGATCGCGCCGCTCTGCGTCCCTTGGGTATCGGCGTCGAGGTGCTTGGCCAAGCCGAAATCGCCGATCTTCGGCGTCCCATCGTTGGCGAGCAGAATGTTCGCGGGCTTCAAATCGCGGTGAACGATACCGGCATCGTGGGCGACCTGCACGGCCCGTGCCAGGATCGCCGTCAAGCGAGCCGCCTCGCCCGCGGTCAGCGGCGCGCGGGCCAAACGCTCGGCTAGATTACCGCCTTCCACATACTCCAAAGCAAGGAACGGCTGCCCATGATAATCGCCGATTTCGTGAATCTGCACGATGTTGGGATGTGGCAACCGCGCCAGAGCCTGCGCCTCGGCAAAGAATCGATGACGATCTTCGCACTCGGAAAGTCGCCCACCGAGGATCATCTTGAGAGCTACCGTTCGCCGGAGTGCCAGCTGCTGCGCCTTGTAGACCACGCCCATCCCACCGTGTCCCAGGATCGACTGGATCACATATCCGGGAAGATGAGGCATCTCCTCGCTCGCTGTTGTGGGCGCGGCTTTCGAGCGCAGATTTTCCGTCGCTGGGAGCCGATCTGGATCTTTGGGAAAGGGAAGGGTGACGGTCGCCGCCGAGAGTTCGGCGGCGAAATCTGGGAAACGACGACGATACTCTTCAACCGAAAGCGTCGGTTCCAACTGCGAGCGAATTCGCCATTCGACGAGGAGCAATTCCAAAATAACCGAGCGCTCCTGCGCCAATTCGGGATAGCGCGTTAGATAATCCTCGACGCGAGCCATCTCCTCGGATTTGAGTCGGAATTCCAATTCGAGCCGAATCAGTTCGATCCGGGCGATCCGACGCGTCTCGGTGTCGGCCGGCAAAAGTGTTTCGATGTCGAGCCTTTCGCCGCACTGCCACGCTTCCTCAAAACGGCGAACGATTGGTTCCATCCAAACGGCAAGGATACCGACAGAGCCTCGGCTCGAAGGCGCGGGAGTAGACATGAGACGTGGTTCCTGGGCGAGAGCCGGGCGAGGGCAGCGAGTCTTCGCGTCTCGATCGCATCCACAGAAAACGCCTCGTCTCCGTTCGGGCTTACGAGGAAGACATCTTCATCGCGGGCGGTCGAGTTCGTAGAAGTCTACCCTTGTCGAAGAAGGGATGCAAGAACTTAATAACCAAGAATTAGGGGAGAGAGGTTTACGGGACGGACTCTCAATAGCTTCCGCCCTTTTTGAACTTCGGGAATCGTCCCTGGAAAACGTGGCACACCGAAAGATGCCACGAGGAGATCGGTTCGTTTGCCTCGCGGTGGACCACTTCCGTCGTCGTCACCGAGGCGAACGCTTGGCGCAACAGCTTTTCGTCGCCGTTGACGACGATGAAGGTGCGTCCCGCGAAGGCGTCGCCGTTTTCAAGTGGATTGAACCAAAAATCGTATTGGCTGTGGCGATCGCCCATGACGGGGCCAATCGAGTAGGCTTGCGGATGACCGGCGCAGTAAACGCCCAGCTCGCCGGGTAGGCTCCAACTGCTTCCGGCCAAGATCGGTTCTCGGCCTTCTTCTTCACTCAGCCGAATTCGCAAGTGATCGACCTCGCCCGCCAGCGTCCGCCAGCCGCGCAGACGGCAGGTCGGATCGAAGCGGCGCAGCGGGAACGGGTTGGCGTTCGTCGACTCTCCGGCAATTTTTGACAATAAAGGATAGAGATACTCACTATGGTGCATAAAGACGGTAGCGACTAAACCGAGGGCGCAGAAGATGCCGAGATTGATCGCCGTGCCGAGGCGATACCAACGGCGCGCATCGTCGAATTGCTTCGCCAGCCATGCCCCGGACAACACCAAGCCGGACAGATAAGCTGTAACCGGCCAATTCATCTCGCCGCCGTCCGTCTTCGGACTGAAGGCAAAAAATAGCAGAAACATCGGAGCCGACAGCCACCACAGATACAGAACCCCTTCGTCGCGCTCCCGCCCCGGTCGAGATGCGATCATCGCCACCAACCAAACGATAAACCAATAGCCCAACAACAGGGCACACTGACCGCCCAAATAGCGCAGGGGGCCAAGCCAGTGGATGCGCGCGGGGGGAACCGCCGTCTCGCCGGTCGATCCCAGGCCGGACAGTCCGAAGACGTGACGAAACGTCACCCATCCATGTTGGGCATTCCAAATGAGGATGGGCAGACAACACAATCCGGCGACGGCCACCGCGATCCACAAGCCGCGCCGAAACAACAACGGTCGATAGGTCGGCGTCAACAGCAGAAAGAGCATCGCCGACGGTATCCATACGATCATCGTGTACTTGGCCAACATGCCCACACCGAGGACCGTTCCCAGGAGTGGCCAAGCCCACGTCGAACCGCGAAAGATGGCGCGATGTCCCAATACCAACGCCCATCCCCAACAACAGGTGTACGGCGCGTCGATGGTCATCAGCGACGAACCGACGGCGAGCAAAGGAAGCGTTAACCCCATGCCGACGACGGCCAAGGCCAAGACCTCACAGCGATACACCTGGACGGTGAGAACGTACAAGCTCAACAACAACAGACTACCGCAGAGAACGGCGGGCAACCGCACGGCCAAGGCGAGATTGCCGGTATGCTCGACGGACCACGAACCGGCCACCGCACATCCGCCGCGGATGAGATAAGCGATGAGGGGGCCTTTGCTGTAGTAGCTCCAATCGAGATGTTCGGGCCGCGACCAGTCCCAATAGTGGGCCTCATCCGGCGCGAGATCGAGCGGACAATGGTTGGCGAGATACGCCAAGTGAAGGACGGCAGCGCCGAGAATCAGGCAAGCGGCCAGCAGTCGGCACCAACGAACGGAGAGAGCGAGGCGCGAAGTGCGTACTGGCATGAGCATGGGTTCGACCTCCTTGTCGTGATGCGTCGTTTCAGCGCCCTGCGGCTTGGGAGAAAGTTTTTCGTCCTCGACGATCCGGCATCTTGCGGTCGCTTTCGCTCCCGGCTCTTCAAGATGTCGGAACATTTTCATGAGGAGTTTTCTTCTGGGTGATGTCGCAGATGCGACTGTACCCAAGCCGTAAACTTCTCGCGATTCAGATTGCCCGCTGCCAGTTGCAAGATCACTTGCTCCTGCTCGTCAACCCGCGCTGTCAATTCCCACCCGTTGAGTATCAGGAATGTTTCCATCGCGGCGTGTCCAACACGCTTATTCCCGTCTAGGAAGGGATGGTTGCACACCAAGGAGAACCCTAACGCTGCCGCCTTCTCGGCCGCGTCTAAATACAACTCTTGGCCGCCAAACGTCAACTGAGGCTGGGCGAGCGCCGAATCCACTCCACCAATATCTCGAATGCCAGTTAAGCCCCCAGACTGTTCCACGACCAAGCGGTGTAACTCCAAGACTTCCTCCCGAGTTAAGTAGCGGATCATGCAAGACGCCTGTAGAGTTCGGCGTTCTTCTGTAGAACATAAGCAGCCGCTTGGCGGAAAGGTTCATTGGGTTGGTCGAGGAACTGTTCGATGTGGCGGCGCAAGAATTCTTCGGGAGCCATTCCTGCCTTCTCCGCCCACAGGCGCAATTGATCCATGCGTTCCTCCGAGAGCGGTATGGCAATCGTCGTCATGGCAAAAACTCCTTGCTAAGCAGTCAACGAACACCGACTCGCCGAACGACCCAATTCAGCAGCCGACTCACCCGAAGAGAGGCGCTGAACTCCAAGAAATCATCATTTATGTAGCCGGTTCTATAGCGCCTGATTCGGCATCTTGCCTTGCTCCTCCGGCGAGACTGCGAATCGCGCCGGAACTTCAACCTTGCGGATTGCTAGCGGGAGGTGCCGCCGGATTGCTCAGCATTTTGATAATGTGCCGAGCCAGTGAGTCCTTAATCTCCCGGTGTCGCGGGACCGGCTGAGATACACCGGTCGCCGGGTTGCGATACCAGTCGTGCTTCCCTCCGTGCCGCACGAAATCACAGCCGAGTCCTTCAATGGCTCGGATCAGATCTACGCGCTTCATGAGACGATCAGTTCGTCGACCTTGCGAATCCCCGATAACTGACCGCCACTCAAATCATCGTGCAGATCGCGCAAGTGTTCCTTCAAATCATCGAGCGTTTCACCCTGCGTCCAGTAGTCCGGGAAGTCTTGGAAATAGCCCAGCCACGTCCCGCCCTCCTCCCAATAAACGTATTTAATCGTTTGCATCCCTTGACCTCCTCGATAGGAGAACGTCGCAACTCGTAGGCCGTCACGACAACTACGCTCTCGCTCGGTACCTTGGTCGGGTACATAAATCGCACGCAAGTAACGTCTGCGCCAGAGCCTGCCGCGAATCGTCGCTTTCCGGCCAATCCTCCATCGTAAGCGGAGATAAGCCGGGGGACTCCGAGTTACCGAGTCAAATCACCCACCAGTTTCCCGAGCGCCTCATGCGTCAGCGTAAAGGCTACCTGCTGGCGGCGCGGTTGGCCTTCTTGCGGTGTCTGATAGCGGCTCAGCGTGCTGCCGCCGTCGCCGTTGAGCAACAGTTCGTAGTAGAAGCGCTCGTCGCCGATCTGTCCGGGCCGCTCGCTTCGGAGGAGCGCGGTGTTGTTCGGCGCGTCCACTTCCACCACGCGCAACGGCTCGAGCAAGCCCGTGACGCGAGCGCAGATTTGCTCGGCCCGCGTTTTCACATCGACGGCGGGCCCCTCGGCGCTGCGGCGCAGGGACAGTTCCCACAATCGGCAGCCTACGATGTCGACGCAATCGGCGGTGATGGCGGCGTTCCAGCCGTCGCCGGTTATCTCCAACGTATCGCGTTCGCTTTTGGGTCGCCAGTTAGCGAGATTTTCCAGGATTGCGTTTCGGTTCATCGGTCTCTCCTCCGGTTTTGGTGCTGTGTTCGGTGCCGTCGAAGGAAAGCGTGGTGGGCTTGCCTTCGACTAGCGTTTGCAGATGTACCGGCCTGCCCCAGATAAACTGCAAGTTCGTCAGGGTCTCCGCCGCGTGATCGAGGCGGAGTTCGACGCCGGTGTGTTGGTGCTTCAGGAGCAATTCGCCGCGATTGCGGAAATTGCCGTCTACTACATAAATCCACGGTTTGCCGAAGTTCGTCAAGCTGAATAACAGCCGTTGCTTGATTTTCTCGAAATCGCGCGATTCGATGAAGTAGTTCCCCGCCTGCTCCTGCCAGGCGAAGGCGAACATATTGTGCCGGACGCAAAACTCCGGCGTCAGGAACGTATCGATGAAAGTAATATCGTTATGAATGCGGCGCACCTCGAAGATTTTCTGCCGGCCCAGGCCGAGTTGCTTGTCCCAACTGCGCCGTTTGTCCAGATCGTCGCACTCTTCGTACTCTTTGCCGAACTTGCCCGTGTTCCAACGATGCTCGATGTCGCGGAGAAGCTCAATACCCAGTTTGTAGGGGTTGATCCGTCCGCGCGACACGGCCATCGTGCCGGAGTGATGGTCGGCGAAGTCGATGACTTCGGAAGGATTCATCGCTTTCTGCGTCATAATGGTCGAGTGCCAAAAACTGTTGTGGTTGATGAACCCCTGCGCGGCGTAGCGATGCGTTTCCTCCACGGAGATGTCGTACACATCGGCGCGTCGCCGTTCGATGGCGACGATTTCGTCGTCCCAAGTTTCCTTTTTGAAGAATCGAGATTGGTTGATGTGGCGTTGCAAAGCATTTTGCTTTCGCTCTAATCCAAATCCGATTTCCTTAAGAAAGCGAGCGGTGGAATGGCCCGTCGTATGGACGTGCCAACAGCCGTCTTTGTTGAGACGCCGGCGCGAAAGGATGCCGAAATTCAGCAATAACATTTGAACGGATTTGCTCAGTTCCGTACTCGACGTAGACAAGATAACGCCTTGAGAACCGGCGTAACCATCGCAATCGTAGTAGGCGCGAAGGAAAGCAGACACGACGGACTTGGGCGAGCGCAGAATGGCATCCGGGATTGACTTCTGCCGTGCGCAGACGCCAGTTTTCATCCCCAAGTGTTTCTGGAAGTCCGTGACGTGGGCGGAAGTAAACGAAACGCGCCATTTCGTCTGGTCCCATTTTTTCCGCGGCGCGATGCCGAATAACTGTTCCGCGAGCTGCGCGAAATGGTCGGCCTGCGACTCGTCGCCACTCGTCAGGCCAATGGTGCGTTTCCGTTCGCTGATGTGGCCGTCGCCGATCAAATAGCCCAAAAAAGCGGCTAGATTCTCGTCCAGCAACTCGGGAACACGGATGGGACGACAGTGCCGAGGCCGCCGATTTGGAGCGGCGAGGTCGTTGTCGTATTCCAAAACGGCGGTAGACATTTTCTCGCTGTACCGTCCGCGCACGCCGGCACGATAGCGAATGACCGTTTCAATATCGACGCCGACGCGGGACGCCACCTCTTGCAACGTGATCCGTGCGGGAGCGAGTTGCCAGTCCAGTCGTACATACGCGGTCGCCCAGAGATTACGTCCTCCGCCGATGCGGATTCGATCGCCCCGTTGCAATTCGTCCAGCCGCCGCCAGCTTTCGTCCGGCATCATCAGTCGATGCGTAATGGACCCTTCCAATTCCAAGCCGCGGCGCGTCCGAATCCGGATCGTTTCGCGGTCTTCAAACTTCGCCCAATCGTAAACTTTTCGCGTGGTTTCGCCGTCGCTCACGAGAATCGGCAGGCGTCGCTCTACCACTTCGCCCAAACGCAAGAGGCCACAATTGCTATAAATGAGAGTGTTATACTCGGCGCACGCCCAGCCCTCATTCGCTATTTTGGTTTGTCCTTGGGGCGCAAAATAATACGCCTCATCCCGAATGATTTCGAGAACGTCGCGCTGCCAATTCTTCAGCGGAGCATTCTCGATCAGGAACAGCAAGACGTCCTTTTCGGGACGTTCCGGGAAGCTGCGGGCGACTTGTTCCTTGGCCTTGCGTCGTTCCTCTTCCTCCTTCTTGAGCAAGTCGCGCGGATTGATGTAGTCGTCCATGTAATCCTTGCTCTTGAAGCGCGTGGCCCGCAGTTCCGCGCTGTCGTCTTGCTCCGGGCTGAAATCGTAGCGCTGGTTCGGCTCGTGGCGACGGATGGCCGTCGAATGCACGTCGATCAGATCGTCGATGGACATGCAGCGATCCAAAAACGCCTCGACTTCGTCTTCGCCGAAGCGCTCGACGTAGTGGCGGATGCGCGCGCCGTGGTTGGCCATCTCGTCCATCATCTTGCGATTGGTGTGGGCGAAGTAGGCGTTGTTTTTGAAAAAATCGCAGTGTCCATACACGTGCGCCATCACCAACTTCTGATCGACCGTATGATTGCTGCGCATCAAATAGGCATAACACGGATCGTTGTTGATGACCATTTCGTAGATCTTCGACAAGCCGTAGTCGTAGCCTTTGCGCAGTTCTTCGTAGGACATGCCGAACGACCAGTGCGGATAGCGCGTGGGAAAGCCGCCGTAGGCCGCGATTTCGTTGAGATCCTCGGCGTCGATGACCTCGAAAATCGTCTCGTAGAAATCGAGTCCGTAGCCGCGCGCGTACCCCTCGATTTCCTCTTTGAGGGAGCGTAAATGGGGAGGCAGAGTGGTATCGTAGGGTGTATCCATATGTCACCAAAGTTCTGAGTACTGAGTGCTGAGTGCTGAGTACCGAATCGAGCTGTCTCAGCACTTGGAACTCAGCACTCAGAACTTGAATTAGCGGCCCGTGCCGAGGAACTCCTTGATCGAGCCGAGGATGGCTTCGCGGTCGGGGATGCGGCTGCACACGACGTTGGGGCGGTCGCCGAGCAGTTCGTGGACGTATTCGTAGAATTCGCCGCTGCCATAGGGGCTTTCCACTTGGCCATAGCCGAACAGATTCAGGTGAGGCAGCAGCTTTTCCTGCAATATCTCCAGGCAGTGCGTGGTGTCGTCACCCCAGTTGTCGCCGTCCGAAAAGTGGAAGGCGTAGATGTTCCATTGGTCCGGCGGATAGCGGGCGCTAATGATCTTGTCGGCGAGAATGTAGGCCGAACTGATCTTCGTGCCGCCCGATTCGCGCGTGTGGTAGAAGGTGTGTTCGTCCACTTCCTGCGCCGCCGCGTCGTGGATGATGTAAACGGTATCGACACCCTTGTAATGGGCCTTGATCCAGGTGTCGATCCA
>JAJXWW010000031.1 GCA_021781415.1 Planctomycetota bacterium | reverse complement strand
AGCGTTTTAATCATGTCGTCGGCGTTCTCGGTTGCCTGTTTCATGGTGACGCGGCGGGCGATTTGCTCGCTGACGGCGGCGTCGAGGAAGCACTGGAACAGGCGCACTTTGAACGATACGGGCAGTAGTTCCTGCAAGATGTCGTCCGCACCGGGTAGAAACTCGTACTCGGCGAGGCGCTTGGAATCGCCGGAGCTTATCGGCGACAAAGGCAAGAGTGTTTCCACGACGGGAATTTGTCGAGCAGCGTTGAGGAACTTCATGTAAGCGACTTCGACGCGATCCACTTTTTCGCCGATAAACGCTTCGAGGTAGTGATTGGCGATCGCCTCGATTTCGTCGAAACGAGGCTTATCCTCGAACTGCGTGTAGGTCCGTTCGGCCTTGACGCCCTGATAGCGAAAGAAGGTAATGGGTCGCTTTCCGGATAGCTCCAGGTGCAGAGTCGCATTTTCCGCCTGGATCAGTCGAAGGCGTTGGTTTGCCTCGCGGAGAATACTGGCATTGTAGCCGCCACAGAGGCCGCGATTGGAGCCGATCACCAAGAAAAGCGTATTCTTCACCTCCGCGCGCTTCTGCAACAGCGGGTGCGAGAGGCTCGTTGCCGATGCGCTGAGGTCGGCGGCTAACTCGGTGATTTTGCGCGTATACGCCGCCGCCTCGGTAGCGCGGTCGAAGGCTTTCTTGAAGCGCGCCGTGGCGATCAGTTCCATCGTTCGCGTAATCTTCTTGATGTTGCGAACCGCCTTACGGCGTTTGACGAGCGCTCGTGTATTGGCCATGATGCCTCTTTGTAGTACGCGAACCCATTACCAGCCCGGAGCGCCAGCGAGGGGCCGATGCGCCCGTCGCTGGCGCTCCGGGCTGGTGGAAATACGATTACCTGCCTGCCTTAGTCTGATCGTGTGGCGCTTTATACTGCGCCTGGAAATTCGTGATCGCCGCCGTCAGCTTTTGCTCGATCTCCTTGGTCAACTTGCGTTCCTTGCGGAGCGAGTCGACGACATCTCGTTGGCGTTCGTGCATGTAACGCAGGTATTGCTCTTCCCAGCTGCGTACCTCTTTGATGGGCACTTTGTCGAGGAAGCCTTTTGTACCGGCGAAGATAATCATCACCTGATCGATTACGTTCATCGGCTTGAACTGCGGCTGCTTCAAGATCTCGACCATGCGATAGCCGCGATCGAGTTGCGATTGCGTGGCCTTGTCGAGTTCGGTGCCGAGCTGGGCGAACGCCTCCAGTTCGCGGAACGAGGCCAAGTCCAAACGCAAGCCGCCGGCCACTTGTTTCATGGCCGAAATCTGCGCCTTGCCACCGACGCGCGAAACGCTGATGCCAACGTCGATGGCCGGACGAATGCCGGCGTTGAACAAGTCCGGCTGCAAGTAAATCTGACCGTCGGTGATGGAGATCACATTGGTCGGAATGTAGGCCGACACTTCGCCGTCCAGCGTCTCGATGATCGGCAATGCCGTCAGCGAACCACCCGACGCTGCCACCTTGGCCAGTTTGTGACCGGGAAACTTCGGCAAGTCGTGCTTCTCCGCGTGTTCCTTGTCCAACGGGCCGAGGTAGACCTTGCCCTTTTCCCCGTGCTGACGCGGTTCGCCTCGCTCGTTGTTGACGCCCCAGTCGTCGCCCACCTTTTTCTCGTCGGCGTCCTTGGGCACGATGACGTAGCGCTCGGCGATTTTGGCGGAGCGTTCGAGCAAGCGCGAGTGAGCGTAGAAAATATCGCCGGGATAGGCCTCGCGTCCGGGCGAACGACGCATGAGCAGCGACAGCTGGCGATAGGCCACCGCTTGCTTCGACAGATCGTCGTAAACGCAGAGGGTATCGCGGCCCTGCTCGTACATGAAGAACTCGGCCATGGCGCAACCGGCGTAGGGAGCGATGTACTGCAACGGAGCGGGGTCCGATGAGGAAGCGATGACGACGATGGTGTAATCCATCGCGCCGTGTTCGCGGAGAACCTCGACGTTGCGGGCGACGCTCGATTCTTTTTGGCCGCAGGCCACATACACGCAAATCACGCCGCTGTCGCGCTGGTTGATGATGGTGTCGAGAGCGATAACCGTCTTGCCGGTCTTGCGGTCGCCGATGATGAGTTCGCGCTGACCGCGACCGATTGGCGTCATGGCGTCGATGGCTTTGATACCCGTCTGCAAAGGTACATCCACCGGCTGCCGCCCCGCCACACCCGGCGCTATCGACTCGACGAAGCGCGTGTGCGTGGCGGCGATCGGACCTTTGCCGTCGAGGGGATTGCCGAGCGGATCGACGACTCGGCCAATCAGCGCTTCGCCGACCGGAACGCGCAACAGGCTGCCGGTCGCACGAACCTCGTCGCCTTCGGAAATGCTTTTATAATCGCCCAGAACGATGACGCCGACCGAGTTTTCTTCGAGATTGAATGCCAAGCCGCGCACGCCGGTGCGCACGCACTCCACCATCTCGCCGGCCATCACGTTCGAGAGGCCGTAGACGTGAGCAATGCCGTCGCCGACCTCCAGAATCTGACCGACTTCCTTCGGCTCGATCTTGTCGCGGTATTTATTGATTTCCTCGGTCAACACCGAGACGATTTCATTGGCGTTGATGCGCGTGGACATAGTTGCCTTTCTCGATGAGTTGATTCTTAATTCGTTCCAATCGCGCCCGCACGCTGCCGTCGTAGACCCAATCGTCTACTTTTACGATCAGGCCGCCGAGCAAATCCGGATCGACGCGAACGGAGAGAACCGGCTCGCGGCCAAACTTCTCGCGTAACTCCCGACGCAATCGTTCGCTCTGCTCGCCGTCGAGCGCAACGGCGGAGGTCGCCTCGACGCGCATTCGACCGGCTCGTTGTTCGTGGAGTTCGCGCATCAGCACGACTACTTCGCGTAGAACGCCGAGGCGGCTGTGATCGTTGAGTACGAGCAAAAAATGATACAGAACCTGGTTGACCTTGCCCTCAAAAACACGGCGTAGGGCTGCACGCTTGTGTTCGCGGCTGACGACCGCACTGGCGAGGAAGACCGCGAAGACCTTGTCTCGCGCGAGAATGTCGTGAATCAGCGACTCCATTTGTTCCAGCACTTCTTGCGTTTGCTGGTGTTTGTCGGCGGCGTCCAAAAGCGCCTCCGCATAGATGCGGGCGACGTGTCGCGTGGCATCGTCGAAGACGGTGGCGTGATGGTATTGTTCGGTCTCTGTCATAATGATCCGTCCAAGTCGAAACCCGGCGAGAAGGCTTCGGCCTTCTATTTTGACGCTCACAGGGGGCTGGCGCACCCATTCGCCAAAGAACTGCCCGACATTAGGCGAGGGCGGTTTGCTGTTGACCATTGCCGATCTGGCGCAACTCTACCATCGCCTCGTCCATGAACCGACGATGGTCGTCGGAATTCATTTGATGGCGAATGACTTTGCCCGCCACCAAAGTTGAGAGTTGCACCACCTGCGATTGCAGATCGCGCTTCGCTTGGTCGTAAGCCAATGACATTTCGCGTTGCAAACGCTCGTGTTCGGCTTGAATTTTCTTCTGTGCCTCGGCGGTAAGCTCGGCAGCCGAGCGTTCCGCGGCTCGGCGAGCTTCTTCAATCATTTGCCGCGCTTGCTCGTTGGCTTGACGCATTTGGGCTTCCAACTGAGCGCGGAGCCGACCCGCCTCGTCGCGCGCCTGTTGTGCTTCGTGCAGGGCGGCGTGGATAGCGCGTTCGCGTTGCTCCAATCCCTGCATCATCGGCTTCCAAGCGAACTTGCTCAACACGAAAAGCAGCACTAAGAAGACCGCCAACGTCCAAATACCGAGGTCCGTGGCCTTGGCGAAGAGATCGTGATCCGCTTCCTCGGCGTGACCTTTGTCGGCATGAGAGTCGGCGGCTTTAGCGTCGGCGTGTTCCGACTCCGAGGCGCGAATCGACGCTGGTGCGAACAAAACCGTAGCGAACAGACCAACTCCCAAGATCAACAACCATCCGCGGTACATAGCAACCTCATCGCCTCGTCGTAAAGCGTTCGTGATCTCGCCGACCCGCAGCGCCGGCAAGGACGGCCCTTGCGAGCGCGGCGGAAGTGCGGCAAAGCATGGATTAGAACGTGGCCTTCAAGCTGATGCAGACGATCAGAGCGAAGAACGTCGCGCCTTCGAGGAGAGCGGCAATGACGATCATCGCCGTTTGAATGCGTCCGGCGACTTCGGGTTGCCGTGCCATGCTCTCTAACGCCGCCGCGCCGATGCGGCCAAAGCCCCAGCCCGCGCCGACGATGGTAATCGCAGCTCCCAGACCCGCGCCTAGACCCGCGCCGGCAAGTGTTACCGAGGTCGGCGTCGTCTGTTGCGCAAAGGCAGGCGAAGCAATCACGAGGAGAACTACCAACACCAGGCAAAGCAGATTCAAGACTTTCATGGAAGAATTCACTCCGGTTTCAAAGTACCCAAAAGAGATCCAAGTCCAACACGCTATCGACGAACACTCAATGTTCGGGATTCAGCGACATCCCCATAAACAGCGCCGTCAGGAACACAAAAATGTACGCCTGCAAAAAGGCCACAAACAGCTCCAACAAGCTCAGCGCGGCCACTCCGAGAACACTGGCAAGCGACACGCCGCCGACCAAGAGCCAATCTTTCGAGTGCGCGGCGCTAACGATGAACAACAGAATGACCGCCAAAACCATGTGGCCTGCAAACATATTGGCGAACAGACGCACGGCCAACACACCGCTCTTGATGACCGACCCCAGCATCTCAATCGTGAAGATGGCCAGACTGAAAAACCAGCCGACATAGGGCACGTCGATATGCGGCCAGATTGATCCAACGTAGCGAATCGAGCCGATCGCAAGCGGGCCAAGGATCGGGACCGCGCGCAACCCGGCGTAGGGATCGGTGGCAGTGTGATGTTCGTCGTGATGCGCCGATTCGTCGTGATGCCCGTGTCCGTGTCCGTGCTTGCCGGGCGGCGCGTAGCCTAACTTCACGATAGCCGCGCCGTGGAGCATGACGAAACTGACGAGAGCCAGCGCTCCGGTGGCATAAATGTTGGCCGTCGGCGACCCCATAAACGGAAACATGCCGAGCAGATTGCAGAACAGCAGAAACAGAAACAGCGTCCAGAGATAAGGAACGTATTTGTCGGCGTCTTTCTCGCCGAGGTTCGGCTTGGCCACTTCGTTCCGCACAAAGGTTAGCAACGATTCAAAGGCGTTCCACCATCGCCCCTTGGGCAGTTCGCCGTTCCGGGCGCGCCGCGCCAGCGGCAAATAGATGATGAGAATCAGCGCGGCGGCAATCAATTCCAGAACCATGAATTTGGTGATCTGAAACGGCTTATCTCGTCCGGGGATCACGAAGGCGGGCAGCTGCAACTCTTGCTTATCGCCGAAAAGGGCGGTGAAGAACTCCCAGACGGAAGAGTCTTGCACATGCTCGAATGGGTCGGGCTTATGTTCCGCCATATTCACACTCACCACGATTGCCAATGTTCCGGATCACACGCGCGCTTCGGGCCGACCGGCCAAGAGCAAGCTCAAATCCAAAGTCAACGTAAACAGATACCCCACGACCAACCAGATCAAGAAGCTCTGTTGCTGATAGTAGGGCAGCCAGGCAAACAGTGCCCACCCGCCCGCCAGCACGAAAGCCATGCGAATGCCGGTACCGCCTAAGACCATAATCAGTTGTTGATCCGGCGACTGCCGCAACGCCATTTCGCCCCACAAGAGCGTCAACACGCCGGGTATCAAGCACAGCAAGAGGGCCGTGCCCAGATACACGACCGCCGCATCGCCGCCGCCAAAATGACGGGCGGGCAATCCGACGAGCAACCAAAACGCGGCCGAGCCGCCGACAAGAAGCAACAAACGACGAATCACCGGGACTCCCGATCGGACTGGGAAGAATCCTTCGAGTCCATCCTGTTCAATAGATGCACCAAATGCACGAGACCGCCGATGAGACCCAGCGCCGCGCCGCCGACCGCGCCCCACGGACTCCAGCCGAAGTAACGATCGAGCAACACGCCGACAATCACCGGCGCAACCATTTCCAGCCCGATCTGGCTGAGGGCGACATAACGCCCCATCTCGCGGGAATCGGGCATCTGTGGAAGCATGGAACCTCCTCTCGGATGTCGAGTCGGACTCGAAATCCTCGTCGCTCCGCGCTCCGTTCACTCGTGCCAGGATATTTTCAGACCCTAGCGAGGAAAGTCAATCTGTATTTTGTGTAAGTTTTCACAAAGTCGGAAAAGCGTCGGATTGAGAGGCCAGCTGTGTCGCCTGCCGGAAAATTCCCCCATGCCGCCGTGGGATGTCCGCCGAAGAAAAATTGAGAAAATATCTCTTTTTCTGTTGCAACAGGGAGAACGGCGAAAGATACTTATTGGAGTGTGTAGGAATGTTTTTGCTCCCTTTCATCCATTTTTGGAGGTAAACGATGTCTCGCCTGCGTTTCGTACTGCCGTTTTTCGCCCTCGGTCTGTTTTCGACGGGATACCTCACGGGCGAGGATAAGAAGACGGAAAAGGAGCCGGTCATCGTCAAGGCACAGCTGCCGCGCTATTTCAAACAGCTCGGCCTCAGCGACAAACAGAAAAAGGACATCTACTTGATTCAGGCGAAATATGCCGTCGAAATCAAGAAGCTCAACGATCAGATCGCCGCCTTGAAGGACCAATCGAAGGTCGATGTGGAGAACGTCCTGACCGCGGGACAAAAGACGCGCCTGCGAGAAATTCGCAGCGGAACGGACAAAGATAAGGAGATCAAGAAGTGAACGACTTTCCCCTCGGAAGCGTCGGCGAAACATTCTTCCGCCGATGCTTCCGAGGGGGGCTGGAACGTCTCACACGATAGTGCTAGTTCGATACAACTCGAATGCGACTTGCCACGCATCGCCGGCGTTCTCGAACTCCAAATCGGTGCCGAAGGCTTCGGGGCCGTCCGCACTCTGACGAAGAAACGCGCGCCAACGGTTGTTATCGCCGCGCGCGATGCCGACGAACGCCTCGCCGAGATTCGGCCCGCTCACCTTCAGCGTCGTGTCGTCTCCAGCTGCTTCCGCCTTGCACTGACGCTGTTTGAACCAAAACGGCAGGATCGGTGACATCCGGCAACTCCTGGTGTAGCTCGATTATTCGCTCAGACGCAGTTCGCGCACCTTGTCGTAAATCTGTTGGAGCGCGGCGCTGGTATCCTTGACGTTTTTGGCGGCAGCGGCAGTCTTCAGCTTCTGAGCGTTCTTGGCCAGATCGCTGCTCACCTCGGTCAACACATCCTTCTTCGTTTTAGGGATGTCGTCCGCTTTGGACAGGAAACGAGCCGTCTGTTCGATCCCCTTGGCTAAATCCTCCACCTCGGCCCAATGATCGAGATAGTAGGCGTCGAGCGCGGCGCGGGATTGACCGCGCGCTCGGGACAGTAATTCCGCATAGGGCAAGACCTGGCCGTTTTCAGGCAGCGGTTGCAACGACACGCGTTCGGCCGGCACGGCGCAGCCGAGAGGTAAAAGCAGCAACCCAAGTAGTAATCTGCGTCTCATGATGCACCTCGAAGTGATACTCCGCTGGTGGAGGTTCGGCGACTATTGGCTGCGTTGGCCGTATTGTTGCTCGGGAAGCTCCATCCACGTCCGAGGCCCCATTCCGGGTCGTATGTTCGGATAGGACAAGTAAGCGTTGGCTCGATCCTGCTGTTCGGGGATCGGCATGCCCGGAGGCGTTACGTTTCGGCGACTCGCATCGCGCATGCGCGGCCCCGTGGTCCCAGCACATCCGAACGACAACAACACGCTCAACGCTAGAATTCGGCGCATCTTCCTTGCTCCCTTCCGTGGCGAGAGGCGAGGTTCCGGCCCGCGTCTCCGCCCTTAATTATCCTGCATCATTGTACGCTTGTCATCGGGCGGCGCGATAAAAATCGCCGCGACAAACGCGCATCCTCATGCAATCGCTATAACCCCTACAGCCGATGCCCACAGTCATCGGCATCGTCCGTTTTTTATCAATCCTATCGACTCGCCAAGACCCACTTCGCTGCGAACGAGGCCAAGGCACTCATCCCAGCCACGCGATCCGTCGAAAAGAGGGACATATCGGCTGCGTCAGCTGCCGACCGTTCGGTCTTACCCGGCAGCGGAAGCCGCCGGTTCGCATTTGACACGAGAACGCTCCATGATTGAAAAACTTTATCTCCCTACCACGCGGGTTCTGCATGGGGAAACGCTGCTGAGCGAAGAGGATCTGTACCTGTTCAACGAAGGCAGCCACTATCGCATGTACCGTCTATTGGGCGCGCATCCGTGTGCGCGCGGCGGCGTGCCGGGAGTGCATTTTGGCGTATGGGCACCGGGAGCGGAGCAAGTCTCCGTCATGGGAGAGTTCAACGGCTGGAGTAAGAATCGCCATCGCCTTCATCCGCGCGGCTGCTCCGGCGTTTGGAGCGGTTTCTTTCCCGGCATACCCATCGGAGCAGCTTACAAATATCACATCGTTTCGCGCGACAACGATTACTCCGTCGATAAAGCCGATCCGTTCGCCTTCTATCAAGAGGTGCCGCCGCGCACCGCTTCGCTCGTCTGGGATCTCGACTACCATTGGCGCGACCGCGCTTGGATGCAGCAGCGCCGCCATCAGAACGGTTTGTCCGCGCCCATGTCGATCTACGAGGTGCATCTCGGCTCGTGGATGCGCGTGCCGGAAGAAAACGATCGTCCACTGATGTACCGCGAACTCGCGCCGCGTCTGGCCGATCACGTGCAACGGATGGGCTTCACCCACGTCGAGTTTTTGCCGCTGACCGAGCATCCGTTCTACGGTTCGTGGGGCTATCAGACGACCGGCTATTTCGCGCCGACGAGCCGCTACGGCACGCCCCAAGATCTCATGGCCCTGATCGACTATCTGCACCAGCGCGGCATCGGGGTCATTCTCGATTGGGTTCCGTCGCACTTTCCCAGCGACGAACACGGTCTCGGCTACTTCGACGGCACGCACCTATTCGAGCATTCCAACCCGCAACTCGGCTACCATCCGGATTGGAATAGTCTTATTTTCAATTACGACCGCCACGAAGTGCGCAGCTTCCTGATGTCCAGCGCCATGTTTTGGTTGGATCGTTTCCACATCGATGCCTTGCGCGTCGATGCCGTGGCGTCGATGCTGTATCTCGACTATTCGCGCAAGGCGGGTGAGTGGGTTCCCAACATCCACGGCGGCAACGAGAATCTGGGAGCCATCTCGTTCTTACGACGACTCAACGAGGAAATCTATCGCAATTATCCGGACGTGCAGACCATCGCCGAAGAATCGACGGCGTGGCCGATGGTGTC
>JAJXWW010000199.1 GCA_021781415.1 Planctomycetota bacterium | reverse complement strand
CACAGAGCCATATCCGGGCGGGCGTCGATCACCGCTTGGGGCACACAACGATCGTCGCTTGCGGCAGGCGTTTCCAGCAACAACCGTCCCCCCTCGGCCAACGCCTCGCGCACCAAGCGCTCGGCAAGCCGCGTCTGCGCCGGGAGAGCCAAGGCGACGGCGGACGCTCTGCGCGCCTCGCTTCGCAGGGCCTCGACAAAGGCAGAGTAGACGTCTCTTTGTACGAAGATTCGCCGCGAAGCCAGGCAGGTTTGGCCGCGATTCAGCGTGGTTCCAAACCATGCCGCCCGCGCTGCCAGAGGCACGTCGGCATCGTTTAGAACGAAAAGTGCGTCGCAACCGGATAGCTCTAGCGTCGAGGGTATCAGTCGTTCGCCGAGCCGACAGGCGATCGCGCATCCCGTGGAAGCCGAGCCGGTGAAAACGAGATGATCGATGTCGGCCTCAATGAGTGCTTCGCCCGCCCGGCGCGTCGGCTCCAACATGGGGCACAGATCGGCTGGGAAACCGGCGCGGAGAAGCAGATCGTGCAGCACGGCGGCGGAGGCGGGGGCGACTTCGGAAGGCTTCCAGACGATGGCGTTGCCGGCCGTCAACCCCTGGACGATCTGCGTGCCATTAAGATAAAGCGGATAGTTCCAGGTGCCGATGATGGCCACGACGCCGCGCGGCCTTCTCAGAACGGTATCGCGCTGCCCCCACAGCCACAATGGACGCGAGCTTATCGACAAGCGACGCGGACGAAGCAAACAAGCCGCGCGCCGTTCGAGAAATCGGCAGGCGTCGGCTAAAGGCAGTACCTCGCAAGCCAGTGTCTCATGGCTAGGTTTGTCTAGATCGCGGGCCACGGCGGCACATAGGGCATCGCAATGTTCGACCAGAAGATGGCGAAACGAGCGAACGAGCGACAGGCGATGGCGTAAGGACAATCGGCTCCATGTACTCTGAGCGCGGCGGGCGCGAGGAAGACTATCGTCGAGAGTCGAAGGGGAGGTCCGTGGTATCATTCGGTCGTCGAAAGAAAGCTGCCGCTTGCTGCCGCGGATTCAGCCGCAAGCGGCATAAGGTTTATCACCGGCCGATGAAATTGGCGCGATACATCTGGAACGGGCGGAAATAGAACGGCGCGGTCGCCTGCATCTGTGCCGGCGTTGGGAAGTTGCTCGTGCCCAACGGCGTCGTATTGCTGATCGTATTCATCCGCGACGGCGAATACAACAGCTGCGACAAGCGAGAGTTGGAATTGCGATGAGACAAGCCACCGATGGGCGCGTTTTGGTTGCGATAATCCATCGGACTGTTGTTGGTGAAACTCGGCATAATGTTGATGGTCCGAGACGACTGCTGCGCGTGCGCCCCCCCCGCGTACGCCAATCCCACGATCAGGCCCGCAAGCCATGAATACCTGCGCATCCTCTTCCCCCTTCCATGAAAGGAATCGCGTTCCGACAGGCGAAATACAGACATGAGAATCGAAGGTGTATAACGATCCCTCGCTCGATGTCAAGATCAATTTTGAGAATATCTTTGCGACGAGGCCATCAACTGCTCTGTTACACGAGGCGTATATCTTTAATCGGGTAAGAAATTTGCGCCACATGAACGAGCGAGTCCGACGGGATGACGTGGCGCTCGCACTGCCAATTTCACCCGTTTTTATTGTGAAAGGGAAGACACGTCGGGAATCGGCACGATCGTTTGGCCGACCGAGTCCACACCCGTCCTCATCCGACATTCGTTTCGCCGGCATCTGTCTCCTGCTTTTCCAGCGACCACACCCAGCGCATCCCTAACGCTTGCGCATAACGGCAGAGCGTGTTCACAGTGGGATTGGCGTGCTGTGCGTTCTCCAGACGCGACAGCGCGGCGCGTTCGATGCCGCTGCGTTCGGCTACTTCGCTGAGACTCAGGCCAGCTGCCTCGCGCACTTTTTTCAGCGCCGCTAATGCTTGATGAATGCTGAGATAGATTCCGAGAGGGATCGGCTCGCCGCTCAATTCGCCGGATGCGACCAGGTGATCGATGCTCGGCTCGTTCTTGAATCGTTCGCGGATCGCCGCGTGGCGGGCCTTGTCCGAGGCCGTCCAGTTCATGTCTTTTTGAACGCGCTGTGATTTCATGGTCTTCTAGCTCCGGGGCGGAGGCACTTCGTAGGCCGTGACGGGTAGAGCATGCGAGGGTCGTCGTTCGCCAGTTCCCAGACAACGATGATATGCCGTCCCGTATCGGTCCAGCCGAATGTCACCGGTAAACCGCTCGAATGACTCTCATCGGTTGAATTACTCAGATTAAGCAACACGCTCTCGACTTCCTCTTTCGTTAAATCGTGTTCTGCAATGTGCTGAACGTTGCCATCCGGCTCTTCGTCCAAGTCCCAGACGATCGTCGGACTTACCATTTCGACACCATTCGCAGGTAGCGACGCAAATCATCTCGTTGTTTTCAAATACACGGGGAGAAGGAATTGAGCAAGAACGGTAGCGTAATTCGCACCCGCCATTTGCGAATCGGCGAACGACGATTCTGAAACACGCGCGCGGACGCAAGGTATGCTTTTTTATGGCCGAACCCTATGAATCCGGCTCGTCGCCGTCGTTGTATCGCGCCGTTCCAGTGCTGGAAATTGCCGAGGAACCTCATGGTCCGACGGCTTACGAGGGTGGTTCGCCTTGGAGGGCTTCGTGGAAACCGCTGGTTCTGATGGGGCGATTCCTGGGTATCGTCCGGTCGGCGCTGGAATGGGTTTTCGGCGCGGCGGTGGTCACGGTCGGCCTGTCGGTGTTGGCTGCGCTCCCGCTGCTGCAATTTCTCAGCCTCGGCTATCTGCTCGAAGCCGGGGGCAGGGTGGCGCGGACGGGTCGGCTGCGCGATGGGTTCATCGGCGTGCGATTGGCCGCTCGGCTGGGCGGCATCGTCCTCGGCTGTTGGTTGCTGCTGCTACCCGTTCGCTTCGTCGCCGACCTGGCGCATGCGGCGCAGATCGTCGATCCGGACGGACGTGCCGTTCGCGGGTTGAGATTGGGCTTGTTCGTACTGATCGGCTCGACGGCCGTACACATGGCGACGGTCTGCGCGCGCGGCGGACGGCTACGTTATTTCCTATGGCCCTTCAATGGCGTATGGCTCTTCCGCCGTCTGCTACGAGGCGGCTACTACACCGAAGCCCGCGACGCCGTATGGAACACCGTGCTATCGCTTCGGCTGCCGTACTATTTCTCGCTGGGATTTCGCGGCTTCCTTGGCGCTCTGATCTGGTTATTTCCTCCGATCGGACTGCTCGCCCTGGGACGGTTGCCCGTACCGTTCGGTCCACTGGTCGGGTTCCTCGGCGCGATAGGATTGGCGATCGTGCTGGCCCATGTACCGTTCTTACAAATGCACTTGGCGACGACGAATCGGCTGACGGCAGCTTTCGAGTTGATGCCGGTTCGCCGCCTGTTCCGCCGCGCTCCGTGGGCGTTCGCGTTCTCGTTCGTTATCACGCTCCTGTTCGCCTTGCCTCTCTACCTCCTCAAGATCGAGATCGTGCCGCGCGAGGCCGCTTGGCTGCCGAGTCTGGTCTTCGTCGCCTTCATCTACCCGGCGCGTCTGTTGACGGGTTGGGCGATGGGCCGCGCACTCCGTCGTCCCACGCCGCCCAATTGGTTCTTCCGTTGGACGGGTCGCCTGGTGTTCGTGCCAGCAGCTTCCTTCTACGTTTTCGTTGTCTTCTTCACGCAGTACACCAGCTGGAACGGCGTCTGGAGCCTGTACGAGCAACACGCCTTTCTATTGCCGGTGCCGTTCTTCGGTCTGTGAGCGACTCGCCCATGCCGCTTCTCTCGGCGTTGTTGGCAGGGAAGACATTCCACTCTCTCGACGATTTGAGTATGATCCCATGAACCCACCGCGCCGACACATTGCGTTGACGCGGCGAGATGGGAAATGAAAATCAAACGGAAGGTTCGTGCAATATGTGCTACGCGAAAGTCGGCGGTCTGGCGGTCCTCGTTGGCCTCGTGAGCCTGACGGCTACAGGTTCGGGCGAACCGGCGACAAAGCAGATTGTCGCGCAACCGATTGGCTACGCCGATTTGGGCAAGCTGGTGCGAAGCCATCGAGGCAAAGTCCTCGTCGTGGACTTCTGGTCGCTCGGCTGAACGGTCTGCAAAAAGGAATTTCCGCATCTGGTTCAGATGCACAAGAAGTATGGCCCGGATGGATTCGTGGCGGTGTCGGTCTCCCTGGACAACCCCGCCAACGCGGACGATCGCGCGCGCGTCAATGCGTTCTTACAAAAGAAGGAGGCGACCACGACGAACGTGATCGCCGAAGGTGATACCGACGACTGGTACAAAAAGCTGCAAGCGGGGGCGCTGCCGTTGGTCTTCGTGTTCGACCGCGACAACCGTCGCGTGAAGAAACTCGAAGGCGAAGCGGTGAAATACGAAGAAATCGAAGCTGAGGTTGTCCGATTGCTCAAGAAGTAAGGACGCGGTACGGAATTACCTGGCGCAACTGTCTCATAAGCTCCCCCTCCCCGTACCAGGGAGACATCTGAAAAGGTCTTCGATTGGGCGCGACTTCATTGTCGGGGGGCCGCCGCGCCTCGCTCGCTTCGCTGCGAGGCTATTTGCGCGTAGAAATGCTCCGCTAGTTCGCGGGAGTTGAAGTCGACACCCGCGCCGGAGTCGCGGAGGCGGAGCGCGTCGTGGAAGCCGCGTTCGGCTTCGGCGACATTACCGCTCTCCAATGCCAACAGTCCGCGCATCGTGCGAATATCGGCACTTTTGACGTAGCCTTCGAGCAGCTTCATCGTGTACGCCATCAGTTTTTGACGATTTTCATATACCACATAGCGCCGGGGCAACGACTCCTGTTCCGATCCTCCATCGAGAACCATCTGGGCGAACGAGAGCGCGAGAGCCTGCGGAACGGTGGCCTTCATTCGATAGTAGTCGATGGGGCGTTCGGAAGCGTCGAGCATCTGCTTCAGTTCGGCGTCGGCCCCTGCGTAATCGCCCTGAGCCGCCGTCAATTGCAGCCGATAGAGACGATAGGTCTCCGGCCCCAAGACAAACTCGTGTTCGGGCAACAGCCAGACGCGCGCCTGGTCGATGCGTCCGCAGATTAGCAGCAGCCCCAGTTCCATCTCGACCCCTTCGGGACCGAAGGCGGCCACGTCCGAGTTCAACAGCAGATTCAAAGCCGTCTCCGTCAGACCGCGATCGAGGGCGGTTCCGGCACGCTCGATGACATTGCGCGCTTTGGATGTGCCGATTTCGTAGCTGTTGCGATCTTTCTGTTGTCGCTGCTCGCGCAGATGCACCTGCTCTTGAAGATCGGCGAGCATCTGGGCGTGTTGCTCTCGACTCGCCCCAGTCGAGCCTCGGCCTTGCAGAATCCGCACCTCTTCGCGGAGGTGGTGAAGGCTTAAATCGTTGAGGCGAAATTGATCGTACAAGGAGATCAATCCCAAGTGGGCAGGTAGCAAGTTTGGATCGAGTTGCAGTGCGCGATTATAGGCCGTCGAAGCCTGCACGGCGCGCAAGCGCCGAAGGAACGGCAGAGGCGGCGGGTTTGGGTTCGTCCAAGCGCGCTCGCGGGTATTGCGAGACATGCGCAGATAGGCATCGCCCAAGAGCGAAAAGGCGGCGGCATCGCCGGGATCGGCATGAACGGCACGGCGCGCGGCGCGAATGGCCAACCACAATAGTTCGCTCGGGCCGTCGTCCGTAGCCATGAGATAGCTCTTCTCAAGCAGAGCGGCCATGATTCGGGCGGGCGATTTCGGGGAGGGGATTTCTTGAGCCTTGGCCGGACGATCGACGGCGAAGCAGTCCATGGCCAAAAGTTGATGGCAAGCATCGGCCAAGGTTGCCGAGCCTACCCCTACGCTGAAGGCGATACGGCTGGTATCCCAAGCATCCCGATTGAGTTGCAACGACTTGCCTTGAAGCAAATCGAAATACATCAGAAGCAAACCCGCCTCTTCTCGATCCGCATGGGCCGCGGGCAGTCTGCTGAGCAGCCCCTTCCACCAGGGAGGCGCTTCCGTCGCCGACTCCGAATCGAAGTTCGGGACACTTTTGTCCGGAGCGGGCCGATACGACTCTTGGCTGGGCGAGTAAGTCGGACAGCGTGGCGGCGGCACACCACGTTTCGGATCGTTCCAGCCAAAGATCGCCGTGTTCCCCGATAGACTCATCAGAAACCATTCCGGTGAGCCGAGCAATCGTGGAAAGGCCACGCTTACGCCGTGGCGGTCGCCCCCGTCCAAAACGATATGATTGATGCGCTTCGAGCGGAATAGCTCGCGCCAATCGTATGGGGTTGGCTGAGGTTCCGTCAAAGCCCGGCGAACGCGAACGTACTGCTCCGTTTCCTCCGGCGTACTCAGCATTCGCCCATCGAAATAGCCCTTTTCCGCCGGACAACTCCAGGCAAAGTAGTTGGCGCATTTCGGAGTGAAATGAAAGCCGAGGTCGTCGCTTTCTAGGAGTTTGTCCTCTCTCCATTTGGCGAGTTGATTGGCTGCTCTTTCGAGCGAGGGATCGGCGAGGACGACCCAGCGACGCATCTCATAAGGCGCGCCTTGCAGCCAACCCGGCCACGAAGCGACCAACATCCCCAACAGCACCAGCAATGCCGTGGCTCTGCCCAAACGCGCCAACACGAAATCGCTCCGTCGCAAACCCTCCGGACGAAGGCGAACCAAAGCCTCGCCGACGTTTAACGCCGTGATCGGCGCGGCAACCACCACAAAAAACGGCACGGCATGAACGCTCCACACACTCAGTCCCAGAAACGCCAACATCACCGGCAAACGCCAACTTCGCCAGGCATCGCGGCTCACCGCGAACGACACGAGGCCGACTACAACCAGAGCCAAGTATGCCAAACCCGAGATGTTCCACGACGACCCCGAATGGAAATACGATCCCTCGAACGGTGACGCGAAGAGATGACGCAACACCGGATCGCCCTTCAAAACGCGGGCGGTATCCGACAGACCGAGTTCGACCGGCAGCGTGAGGCCGTGGATATGAAACGGAGTGAGCAGACATGCAAGTGTGCCCACGACCAGCGTTATCCCCATTCCAGAGACATCGACAGTTCGCTTGTCGCCGTCGGCGACGAGGGCCAGGACATCGCCGAGGAGAAAGAGAGCGACGGTGAGCGGGCCGAGGAGGAACCAATCGTCGAGGTTGGCCCAGAGTGCAATCAGCATGCAAACGGGGGCGTAGGAGCGGAGCCATCCGCCTCGTTCGCTGCGCAGGCGTCGGCCTCGGAGGAGGAGGGTGAGGTTGAGGGCGAGGAAGACGGCGGAGACGAGGGCGGGTTGTAGGAGGAGTCTGCCACCGAGAGCGACGACGGCCAAGGTGGCCGTCAACGCCGACCAGAAGGTGCCGCGACCGCCGCTACCCAGCCGTACCATCATCCCGGCCAGATACGCCGCGAGCAGCGCTTTGCCGATCACCAGTAGCGAGCCGTGGAGATTGGGAAACGGCTGGTACAATGCGTAAGCGGCCAGATCGTAGAGCCAGGCGTGATGGATCCAAGTGCTGGCGTTCTGTCCGAAGGGATCGCCTTGGAAGCGATAGGTTCCGTTGGCGATGGCCCGTCCGGTAGCGAGGTGCATCCAGACATCGCTGTTGCGTGCGGCGGTGGAGGCGAGCAGGAAGGCGAGCGCGACGACGAAGGCTGCGAGCAGTCTGTCGGCGTGCAGGAGCGGTTGGCGCTCTCGCTGGCCGTTCCGTTGGGGTGTGGTGGAGGTTGGTGTCGGAAGGGGAACGACGGCGTTGCTTTCATCCGTGAGCGGAGGAAGTCGAAGGTCGGGAGAGTTCACGGGTTGCGTCTCTGCGTGAGGGAGCGGAAGGATGAAGGATAACCCCATCCATCTTTGCACCCCCCTCGGCATCGGTCAAGCGAGGAATCGCTTGCAACCATGCAACGCGCCGTGCCTCCTCGCCCTCACGTTTCGCGTGGGAACGAGGGGCGAGAGGATGGCTCGTGCCGCCGAGCGTCTCGACGATGGCCTCTTCCATCTGGCTGAAGAGAAGGAGGCGAAGAAATTCTAATCTGATTTCATACTTTCTTCTTGACAACGTGTCCAAAAGGCACTCAAATACATCGTGGGGAGAACTCCGTTTCGAGATTGGTCGTCTTGATATGCTTGCGGGCTTCTCGCCTTTCGTTATCCACTTTTTGTAGAGGAGTCGAATATGCCAAAGTTAGCGTTTTGGAAGCGTTGGCGTGGTTTCACGCTGATCGAACTGCTGGTGGTCATCGCCATCATTGCCATTCTTATCGGTTTGCTGCTGCCCGCGGTTCAGAAAGTGCGCGAAGCCGCCGCTCGTTCGCAGTCGCAGAATAATCTGAAACAGATCACGCTTGCCTGCCACAGCTGCAACGATACCTATCAAAAACTGCCCATGATTGAGGGGTATTTCCCGCAGAGCGGTGCCAATTCGCCCTCACCGCCTGCCTATCACGGCACGATCTTCTACTACCTGTTGCCATTCATGGAACAGACGACCATCTACAACTCGTATCCGACGGCGGTGGGATACTCCTGGAATATCAACTTCGGCAATATCGGTGGGGTCGTAAAGTCGTTGGTTGCTCCCGGCGATCCGAGCATGCCCGGCAACTACAACACCTGGGGCAACCGTCCCGCCACGAGTTATGCCGGCAACGGCTACGTTTTCGGTGCGGAGAAATGGACCGAGTGGACCGACAACAATCCCATAGGCAGCCCGCCTTTCAGCATTCCCAGCATGGAGGGGGGATCGGCTCGCATCCCCGCGACGATGAGCGATGGAACTTCCAATACCGTCGGATTTTTGGAGCGCTATTGCATTTGCAATTCCAACAGCCCTGGACCGACCGCCCAACACATTTGGAATGAAGACGGTCAGGGTTACAATCAATACGCTCCCGGTATCTTTACCACGCAGTTGCCGCTCTTCAACGCGAACTTCAATACCTATTGCAGCGGCAATCTTCCCGGTACGTTCTCCCCGGCAGGCGTCACGGTCAGCATGATGGACGGCTCGGTTCGCAACGTGACCAGTGGGCTTTCCTCTTACACTTGGACCTATGCCATGCTGCCCAACGATGGAATGCCTCTGGGTTCCGACTGGTAGGAGATTCTCGCTCGGTAGCGGGATCACGCGAATGGTATTCGTTCCCACCAACGCTCTGTAGTTCCCGTTGCTTTGGGCATCGGGCTATAATTTTGGTGGCTCCGATGGAGTGCGTTCGGACGAATTGGATGGCGGTTCGAATACGACCGCCCATCCTTTACCCCGAACGCACTTTCTCGCCGTTTACAATCGGACTGTGAAAGCCAACCCGCAATATGACTGCGTTGGAACTTTTTCCTCGTTTCTCAATCCCTTTGACTTAAGCTAGAGAGAACAGAATGATTATCTCATCTCCACGGCCACGGAGCATGGCTGTCGTCTTCATGGCTGGATACGTCGCATTCCTTATCGGCTGCGGCCGCGGCAACGACACGAAGAACCTAATCCTAACTGGCAAAATCACCTACAAAGGATCGATCGTCTCCGGCGGCTCGATCAAGCTGATACCCACGGACACTAAAATCGTCCCGGTTACTTCTCAGATCAATCCAAACGGCACCTACAGTGTCGTTCCCACTGGCCTTGGGGATATGAAGGTAGCCATTGAAACCGAGTCGATCAAAGGGCAGACCGGAGCGGCGTACAACGTGCCGGCGGGAAAGCAGGGGCTGCCCGAAATCACCGATGCGAATATGCCGAAATATGTGGCGATCCCGGGCAAATACGCCAACGAGGCCTCGAGCGGCCTGACGGTCACCATCCAAAAGGGAAAGAATCAGAAGGATTTCGATCTCACGGATTGAGGTTACAAAGCGTCTCTGAAGGGCGGTTTCAGAGCCGCGACCGTGAGAGAGCGGAGGCAAATCGGAATGAAAATCCGCTCCCCCACGGTAGCGGCTCGGACAGTAGTTGCCTTAGTTGTGGATGGATCCATTGGAGTCTGTGGGAGACGGCCTTTCAATCGAGGGGCGGGGACGCATTCTCCAATCGTTTTTCGAGGTCGTGATGGTGCCGCGTTTTATTCAGAGGGCAGGCGGCTCGGCGCGCCGTCATCCGTGGCTCGTCGCAGGCTTGGCTGTTTGTTTCATAGGAATTGTCGTCGGCGGTTCGTATCTTTGGGGGGCGCATCAGTTTCGCGCGGCGGAGAGGGCGCTCAACGAAGAGAAACTCGATGAGGCGAGAGAACACATCGCCTCGTGCCTACGGATTTGGTATCAGGCTCCGACGGCGTATCTGCTGGCGGCTCGCATCGAGCGCGTCGGTGGCAACTATCCGTTGGCCGAGCGTTATCTCTCGCAGTGTATACGTCTCCAGCGGGGTGCGAGCGAGCAAACCCAACTCGAACAAATTCTCCTGCGGGCACAATCGGGCGAATTCGCCGAAGTCGAGAAGGGTCTGTGGGAATGCGTGAACACCAATCACCCCGATAGTCCACGAATCTTGGAAACCCTCACTCGCGTCTATGTGAGTGAGGCGCGATTCGGCGGGGCGGTGACCTGTCTTACGATTTGGCTCGAGCGCGAACCAACGGCCGTTCGCGCCTGGCATTGGCGGGGATGGGCTTATGAGAACTTGATGCAACTCGACAAGGCCATCTCCGACTATGAGAAGACCCTCGAACTCGATCCCGAACGCTGGGGAGCGAGAACCCACCTAACTCGCTTGCTGCTTCAAATGAACGATGTGGAATCGGCTCGTCTACAGCTAGACCAGCTGCTGACTCGACACCGCGACGATCCCGACGTGCAACTGTTGGAGGCTCAGACCCTTCGTTTGGAAGGTAAAACGGACGAGGCCGCGCATATCCTGGATCGAATCCTCGAAGCTCATCCTCGCCACTTTGCCGCCCTTTATTTTTACAGCAAGATGATCTGCGAGCAGGAATCGCCCCAGTACGACCGAGCCGAACGACTCTTGCGCCGGGCGCTCGCCATAAACCCCACCGATTACAGCACGTTGCACGCACTCTATAAGTGTCTTGAAAACCAAGGCAAGGAGCAAGAAACCAACGAGATTCGACGCCTTCTCGATCGCGTGCAGTCCGATTTATCGCGCTTGGATCAATTGCGATTCAAGGGGGCCGAACCCACGCCGAACGATCCGCAACTTCTTTGCGAGATGGGTGTACTCTTAATGCGAGTAGGTAGCATGGAAGCCGGACTGATTTGGCTCAATCGCGCTCTCCAATCGGACCCCAATCATGTGCAAACTCACGAGGCACTCCTACGCCATTATGAATCGATCGATCGAAAAGCAGAAGCAGAGCTTCATCGACAACACCTTGCCAGACTCAGCCGCGCTTCCTCCCCATCGCCCCATCAAAAATGATGCTTAGCGCATCTCTTTCTCCCAACGCGCTCTCAGGCTCTCGATGTTGGCCGGTTTCAGGGCTTCCACGCGCTGAAACTCCAAGCGCGCCGCCTCTTTTTTGCCTTCCTGAATCAGGCAACCAATCCATAGACAGCGCGCCGCAACATTGTTTGGCTCCAAGCGCAGGCAGGCTTGGCACTGAACGCGAGCCTCGTCCCAACGCCCCAGATCGCCCAAGATCAGGGCGCATTCTCCTCGGTACAACGGCATCTCCGGATTGAGGGCGATGAGGCGTTGCCAATACTCAAGACTGTTCTCGATCTGCCTCAATTGATACGAGGTTTCCGCAGCCCCCAAAAGAGCCTTCTCCTCTTTTGGATTCCTCTCCAGCGCGCTCTGGAAGGAAGCCAAAGCCTTATTTCCTTCTCCCATCGCTTGCAAGTAAGCGCCCTTGCACGTCCAAGCCGTCACATCTTCGGGATCGTTGGTCAGGGCCGACTCCAAGAGTGGCAGGGGATTCTGAAGTTGCGGCACCTTGGAAGCGCGGCGACTGAGCATGGATCGAACGATCGCGATGGCCAGGTCTCGCCGCAAATCCGCGTCGTTGGCATCGAGAACGTCTTCGGGGTAGGGTTTCAAGAAAACGGCGGCGAAATGTTGTCGGGGCGAAAACTTCTCCTGCTTGTCGAGCTTGCGAGGAATGCGATGATTGGTGGAGGCGGTGTGGGCCACGTCGATCGTGCGGAAGGATGGCATATGACAGGCGACGCAGCTATCGTCGGGCTGTCGTTGACGACGCTGGACCTCCTCCATGCCACAGGGGGTGCTTTCGTGACACGTTTGACAGCGGGCGCGATAGTAGCGAGCCTGCTCATCCGGGGGAACATAAACGTGGGGGTCGTGACAAGAAGTGCAGCCGAGCTTCCCATCGCCTTTGCTTCGCTGGTAGCAGCGGCTTTCCCGCATTTGTTCGACGTGAGAAACCGCTTGGCCATGTTCCTCCTCAGCCACGAACACCGACCAAAAATCTCGCAGTGGGAGACCAGGCCGAAAATCAAACTCGTCTCGACCGCGCCGCAGTACCCGTTCCTCGCCTTCGAGATGACACTGTTCGCACACCGCGTCGCGCAGGTCCGCGGATAGGACATATTTTCCCGCCTCCGAAGCCAGCGGATTGACGATGTCCCATTTGCTTCCCGACTCGATATGTCGTTCTCCGGGTCCATGACAGCGTTCGCAGCCGATCGCCCCTTCCCGAAGGATCGGTTGCTCGAATCGATTTCGCGTCCCTTTGCGATGGTTTACCCGATTGGCATGACAGGAAAGGCAAGAGACGCCGACGGGCCGACCCGGCAGAGACTGTTCTCCGAAACCGGGCGAGAGGTTCCAGAATTGTTTGCCTTGAAACCAACTGATGGGAGTCTGGAATAGGAAGCCATCGCGCTCGGTCAGGTAAGATCTCCCATGCGTTCCGGAACCAATTGCGAAATGTACCGGCATCTCCAAGGCGATCGGCGGCTGGCCGGTCACTTCGGCAAAGGTCTCTCGATGCCAAACCTCCGATCCACGCCGCTCGATCGAAAACCGCGCTCCGAGAGCGTCGAACGGAATATGGTGTGCGGGATCGTAGCTTTCGCGATCGAGGATCGCATCTATCGGTTGAATCGATTGGCCCATGGGATGCCGACGATAAGAAGCGGCGATTTTCTCATGGCATTTCGTACAGGCCGCATCGCCGACAAAGGCGGTGTCGGGATTGATGTTGGTGAAGGGACCGCGATAGAGCAAACGCGGATCGGGAGGTTGATTGCGCGAACGGGAAACGAGTTGCGGCACGTTCTCTCCGCCGGAGCGGAAATAGCTCCTGAATCCGATGCCTGCCAGAACGAGAACGACAATCGCGCAGGCGAGAAAAACGCCCCACTTGTACCCTCCGCGGCGTCGAGACGCATGGAGGGAAGACGAGGGAACGAGGGGTGGATGATCCGAGGACATGGGATGTCTCACTTCGCCGGCATCGATAAGTGTTTGACATAATGCTCGGCGATGGCTCGCCCGCCGAAATCCAGCCCCTCGCCGCCATGATAGGTCTTCAGAGCGGCAGTGAACAAAGTCGAAGCCCGATCCGTTTCACCGCACTCCAAGGCCATCAGTCCTTGTAGCACCGTATAGCTTGCACTCTGTTGCAGATGCCTGGAGAAATCCTCGGCAGCCATGCGAAACATCTCGAAGCGATTCGGTGGCCATTGAAGAGTGGCCGTCTGCTTGTCGAGACGGGTTTGTTGGATTTCATTGGCCACGCCCAGAGCGATCGCTTCTCGCAACGACAATTTATCGGCGAAGCGATCGATCGCTAGAGGCTTGTCGTAGAGGGCGGCGAGATCGGACAACTCGGACTCAGCTCGTTCGTAGTCGCCGCACGCCGCGGACAACGCCGCGCGATTTTTTAGGTACACCTCGTCGCCGATCGTCTCGCGCAGGTCGGGCAGCATCCATTCGCGGACTTCACGGACACGGCCGGTGCTGAGCAACAATTGCAGCTCCAAGATCATGCCGCGCTTGCCGAACGAGGCTGCGTCGGAATCCAGCAGGATTTCCAAAGCCTTGCCTCCCATGCCATATTGCTTTTCGGCCTCTTCGGCGCGATCGATCATTTTGTATTTGGCGGTGTTGATTTCATATTGATTCTCGATTCGACTCAATTGATTTTCCAATTGCTCCACATCCGCTTGGAGACCGGCGATACGTTCCTCATATTCTTGCGCACTTTCGCTCGGCGAGCGTCCTTTGGCCCGCGTCAGTTGGAGTACTTTGCGACGATGTTTCAATCCGAGATCCCACAGCCCCATTTCCTGATACAGAACGACCAATTGTTGATGGGCCGCGATCAGATCGGGTTGTAAAAGAAGTGCTTGATTGAATGCCGTGGATGCTTGTACTTGTCGCAAACGCCGCAGAAACGGCAATTGTTCCATCCACATGCGTTCGCGAGTGTTCCGCATCATGCGCAGATACGCCTCGCCCAAAATAAAGTAAGCGTGCGCATCGTCGGGATGATCCCGCAGCGCGCGCCGCGCCGCGCGGATGGCCAGCCATAGATATTCCTCCGGCGCATCGTTCCGTGCCAAACAGTAGGCCGTATACAGACCGTAAGCCAACACATCCAAGGTTGGCTTCTTCGATTTCATCGCAACCGGCACGCGCGCATGACCGGCCTCATGAAAGTACAAGTCGATGCCCTGTTGCAATCGCACCGACAGCGATGCCGCGCCGCTGCCCGCGCCGATGGTGCCGGCGAGCCGGGCGGCATCCCAGGCGATGCTCCTCTCCAAGACGTTTTGTTGGCCTCGCATATCGAAGTTGAGCAACAACAGCGCGGCTTCATCGCGCTCGGCGGAACTTCTCTGTTGTACCGTGAAGTAGGACTGCCAGGGCGAAGGTAATTCGGGACCGCGTCCCGGCCAGCTCCGCGGTGCCTTGCGGTCTTCCCCCGGATGATAAGCGTCTTCTCGAAGCGGCAGCGAGAATGTCAACTCGCGCACCCGATGGCGCGGATCCTTCCAGCTGAAAATGGCTGCGCGACCCGTTAGTCCAATCAACTCCCACTCCGCCGGATTCTGAACGAGACGCTGATATACGATTTTGATTCGTTCCGGATTACTGTCGTATACTACGACATGATTTATATGATGCTCGCGGAAAACACTCCGCCAATCGTTTGCTTCCGCCTTCTCTTTTAGCGGTATCGAATAGTTCGAGCCGTCGGCCATTGCAAGTAGCGCGCGTCGGACCTCGACGTAGTCCGCCGCCAATTCTGGGGTGACTCGCATTCGAGAATCCAACAAGCTCTTCTCCGCCGGACAAAAATACGCGAAATAGTTGGCTTCGTCCAACGAAAAATGAAATCCGAGGTCGTCGCTTTCCAGGAGTTTGTCCTCTCTCCATTTGGCGAGTTGATTGGCTGCTCTTTCGAGCGAGGGATCGGCCAGGACGACCCAGCGACGCATCTCATAAGGCGCGCCTTGCAGCCAACCCGGCCACGAAGCGACCAACATCCCCAACAGCGTCAGCAATGCCGTGGCTCTACCCAGACGCGCCAACACGAAATCGCCACGACGCAAGCCATCCGGGCGAAGGCGAACCAGTCCCTCGCCAACGTTCAACGCCGCAATCGGCGCGGCAACGACGACGAAGAACGGCACGGCATGAACGCTCCACACGCTCAGACTCAGGAATGCCAACGTCATCGGCAAACGCCAACTTCGCCAGGCGTCGCGGCTGAAGGCGAACGACACGAGGCCGACTACAACCAGAGCCAAGTATGCCAAACCCGAGATGTTCCACGACGACCCCGAATGCAAATACGATCCCTCGAACGGCGACGCGAAGAGATGACGCAACACCGGATCGCCCTTCAAAACGCGGGTGGTTTCCGACAGACCGAGTTCGACCGGCAGCGTGAGGCCGTGGATATGAAACGGAGTGAGCAGACATGCGAATATGCCCACGACCAGCGTTATCCCCATTCCGGCCACATCGACGGATCGCTTGTCGCCGTTGGCAACGGTGGCCAGGACATCGCCGAGGAGAAAGAGAGCGACGGTGAGCGGGCCGAGGAGGAACCACTCGTCGAGGTTGGCCCACAACGCGAACAGCATGCAAACGGGAGCGTAGGCGCGGAACCATCCGACCCCTTCGCCGCGCAGGCGTCGGCCTCGCATCAGCTGGGCGAGGGTGCCGGCGAGCAGGACGGCGGAGACGAGGGCGGGTTGCAAGAGGAGTCTGCCGCTGAGTGCCAGCACGGCCAAGGTGGCGGTCAACGCCGACCAGAACGTGCCGCGACCGCCGCTACCCAGCCGCACCATCAGCCCGGCCAAGAAGGCTACGAGGAGCGCTTTGACTATCACCAAAAGCGAGCCGTGCAGATTGGGAAACGGCTGGTACAATGCGTAAGCGGCCAGATCGTGGAGCCAGGCGTGATGGATCCAAGTGCTGGCGTTCTGTCCGAAGGGATCGCCTTGGAAGCGATAGGTTCCGTTGGCGATGGCTCGTCCGGTAGCGAGGTGCATCCAGACATCGCTGTTGCGTGCGGCGGTGGAGGCGAGCAGGAAGGCGAGCGCGACGACGAAGACGGCGAGCAGTCTGTCGGCGTGCCAGAGTGGTTGGCGTTCTCGTTGTTCGTTCCGTTGGGGTGTGGTGGAAGGTTGTATCGGGAGTGGAACGAGGGCGTTTTTTTCCTCGGTACGTCGAAGATCGGGAGAGTTCACGGGTTGCGTCTCTGAGTGAAGGACCAGAAGGATGGAGAATAACCCCTTCCATCTTTACACCCCCCTCGGCATCGGTCAAGCGAGGAATCGTCGAGCATTCCAACGCTCGCAACCCCGCGTTCACCAACACGAGCGAATTGGGGAGAGACGAAGGATGAGATGCGGGGCGAACGCGATCGACGCGCGAACGGTACCGATCCGTCCGCGATTGCGGCAAACGTTGGCATCTTAAGTCCAAGATAGACTCGCATTCGGCTGCGCTGGGGCAATCGCCACCCCATGCAGCGCTTCAAGCGCTGGTATCTGCGCCGCCACCTGCGCGCCTTGGGCATTGGCGAACCGGCAGCGTAAGCTGCCGGGTGGCAGAGGCACGAACCCGGCCAGCTTACGCTGCCGGTTCGCCGTACGATTGACCGACTCTCGATGTCTCCGCGGGCGAAGCATCGACGGTAGCCATACGGTTGACGGCGGCCAAATTCTTGGTATCCTCCAAGCGGAGGAACGGGCCATGTCCGATCTCGATTCGACCTGGAAGGAAGCGCTGGAACATTTCTTGCAGCCGTTCCTGGCTTTGTTCTTTCCCAAGATCCACGACGACATCGACTGGACGCGCGGCCACGTATGGCTGGATAAAGAACTGCACAAGCTGACGCGCAAGGATGCCATCGGCGAACGCATCGTCGATGTGTTGGTCAAGGTCTATCGCAAGAATGGCAAGGAACGCCTGCTGTACATTCACCTCGAAGTTCAAGGCAGTTATGAGGCCGTCTTTCCCCAACGCCTGTTCGTTTATCACTATCGCATTTTCAATCGCTTCAAACGCAAGGTGTGCAGTTTGGCGATTTTGGCCGACGATCGCCCGACGTGGAGGCCCAAGCGCTATTCGCATACCCTTTGGGGCTGCCGCGTCACCTTCACGTTTCCGATCGTGAAGCTGCTCGACCTGATGCCGCGTCTGGCGGAGTTGGAGGTGAGTAGCAATCCGTTTGCGATTGTGGTGGCGTCGCATCTGATGGCCCAGCAAACGCGCGACGATCCGGTGCAGCGTCGCATCCGTCGCATGGGACTTTATCGCAAGCTGGCCGAGAGCGGCTTGAGCCACGACGACATCGCGGAGTTATTCCACCTGATCGACGGTACCATGCCTCTGCCGGCGGCGGAGGACGAATTGTTTTGGGATGAGATCGAACAATGGGAAAAGGAGAAGACCATGCCGCACATGACACGCATCGAACGAAGAGGACTCGAACGAGGGCGCGCCGAGGGGCGCGCCGAGGGACGCGCGGAGGCGCGCGCCGAGATATTGCTGCGAGCTTTGGAGCGACACTTTCGAGTTGCTGCACCCGAGACCATCGCGGGGCGCATTCGAGAAAATACCGATATGGATCTGCTCGAACAATGGTTGGATTTGATCTATACCGTCAACTCGATGGAAGAGTTCCAGCAACGCATCCAAGCCTGATCTTCTCGCATCGTTCGATCTCCTCGACGGTATCATGCCTCTGCCGGGGGCGGAGGACGAATTGTTTTGGGATGAGATCGAACAATGGGAAAAGGAGAAGACCATGCCGCACATGACACGCATCGAACGAAGAGGACTCGAACGAGGACGCATCGAGGGGCGCGCCGAGGGACGCACTGAGGGACGCGCCGAGATGTTGCTGCGGGCGTTGGAACGGCGTTTCCGGGTTGCGGTCCCGGAGGAGCTGGCCGCCCGCATTCGAGCGACCACCGATGTGAATCTCCTGGAGCAGTGGTTTGATTGGACCCTTGAAGCCGCTTCCCTGGATGATTTCAAACAACGCATGCAGACTCCGTAGCCCTGCCGAAGGCGGAAGACGATCTCTTTTGGGACGAGCTGGAACGGTACGAAAAGGAGATGACCATGCCGCAGATGACACGCATTCCTCCTCGGCCTCCTCGTTCCCACGCTCCGCGTCCCGGCCCCTACAGGTGCGTTTAGGGGCATCCTGTATGCCCGCAGTCACGTCCTTGCTGACGTCCGCGCGATCCTCGTCGGCTTTCCTGTTGTTTTCTGTTTGTGAAATAATTCTGGTTGTTAGATAACGGCTGAGTTTGTGATTGTGGTCTCTCCTATTGATGGGCTTGACTGATCTTTGAGTTGATAGGGTTTGGGCTGTTCCGCGAAGAGGAATGGATCGAAGAGTCCGTCGAGAAAAACTCTCGCAAAAAAATTGCGTTGTCCATTGACAATCGCCTCGGATGAATTAAACTGTAAACACGTTTGAGACATCTAGGCTCGTTGACGAAGTTTGTTAACTGGGATTTACTCGCTCTGAACAGCCCGAATTGCCCACCCATCTGGGGTAAGCGATGCTAGGAAGGCTTGCCTGTCGCTCCCTACTGTCGATCCTTTGTCGCCTCGGTGGACTTTTTATCGAGAGATGCTGCCGATAGTGTAAGCATCAGTCCGTGAGCTTGAAGATCTCGTCAAAGCACATGAGACTGCGTTGCAACGGTAGCTTCTTTTGGGAATCGTCTCTCGGTTAACATCGTGTCTGTCGGTGACCCAGTCCGGACGACACTCGGCAATGAACAGAATTCGCTCGAAAACTAAGCTGCGTACTTAGGCGGTGCGGAGATGCTTCGCCTTAGTCTTTCACAATTCTCGATGACGTCAATGCGGCGGAGGTCACTCGATGCTGAAGGTTCTCCCAGATGATTTAAGATACACGACAAATACGAGACATGGCGAGTTTTCGAGTGTTTTTTCCACCGTTCCCATTCGCCGCAGTCGCAAGACTTTAACGATGATTCCGATCGTGCGAGCTCCGCAGCCCGTCCCGGTCGAAGGAATCTCTCGATCCATTGAAGTTAAAATCGCATCCACGGAATCCGAGTGGGAGCAAGCCTTTCAATTAGCGGCGTCCAGCTATCGGGCGCGCGGCTACGAGGCACCTGGGGCCAGTCGCTTGCGCTTCACCTCTTATCACGCCTTGCCCGACACCCTTACCTTGGTCGCCAAACATCGCCAGAAGGTGGTGGCCACGCTCTCCGTTGTCATGGACAACACCGTACTTGGCTTGCCTATGGAGGACGTTTACCCCGACGAAATCGCCGCCTTAAGGCGACAGGGACGGCGGCTTGCCGAAACGACTACCTTAGCAGACTCCGGACTGAATGTCCGCGAATTCATTCGAGTGTTCCTCAGCCTCATCCGGTTGGCGATGCAACATCACCGGAGTCACGGTGGCAATACGCCCGTGATCGTCGTCAATCCGCGCCATCGACCCTTTTACACGAAAGTGCTCGGTTTTGTTCCCATGGGAAAGCCCAAGACTTACGCGGCGGTTCAAGATCATCCGGCCGAGGCATTTTGGGTCGATTACGACTTGATAAAAAATGAGATGCCGAAAACATATGAGGAGATTTTTGGGACGGATTTACCGGAAGACGCGCTGTTCGTCCCGACAAAAATTCCTCGTCGTCTCGTGCGGAAATTTAGCCAACAGTCGAGCTTGTGCGATCCCAAGGAAATCCAACGAATTCTCGATCTCCGCAAGCGATTTAGCAGTATGAGGCGATGGTAAAGTGAGGATTTCATGTGGTTGTTGGCGATTAAGGCGATGTTGGCGGATCGCGGCAAACTCCTGACCTCGTTGTTGGGTGTTGCCTTTTCCGTGGTGTTAGTCAATCTTCAGGGCGGCCTGCTGCTGGGTATGATCCAGAAGGCCAGCTTGTTGGTGGACTACGGCCAAGCCGACATTTGGGTTGGCCACCAACACATGACCAACGTGGACATGGGCACCTTCATCCCCGAACGCTGGATTCATCGCATCCGCGGCGTGGAAGGAGTAGCGAAGGCCGAACCTTACGTCGTCATGTTCGCTCAAGCTACCATGCCGGACGGCCGTTTTGAGAACGTCGTTGTGGTCGGTAGTGAGCCGGGCAGTCTATTGGGCAACGCCTGGGTAATGGATCACGGAGACTCCCGTGCCGTGCGCAAGCCGGATGGAATCTTGGTCGATGTTTGCGATGCCGCTCGTCTGGGCTATCCCCATGTCGGCGACATCCGCGAGATCAACGGGCAACGCGCGCGAATCGTCGGCATGACCAATGGCATCGTTAGTTTCACCACCAATCCGTATGTGTTCACCACGTTGGACCGCGCTCGCAATCGCTACACCATGGGAGTTCCATCCGACGGTTGCTCGTATTTCCTCGTGAAAGCCAAGCCTGGCGTGGAACTGAAAGAGCTGTGCCGTCGCATCCGGGAGCGTGTGCCGAACTTGGACGCCTACGACCGTCGGACTTACAGCTGGATGTGCATGGAATTTTGGTTGACGCGCACGGGCATCGGCATTAGTTTTGGTCTTGCTGCCGTTTTGGGCCTTCTGGTGGGATTGGCTGTGGTGGCGCAGACGCTTTATGCCTCTGTCAATGAACGAATCAAGGAATTTGGCACGCTCAAGGCGATGGGTGCCGATCATTCCTGTATCGCCCGCTTTCTGTTGGCCCAGGCGTTGGCCAACGCTTTCATGGGTTCCATGCTAGGATTGAGCAGTGCTTGGTTTATCGGACGTGTAATGAGTACGCCGCGGGCGACGGTAATGCTGACGTTGCCGGTTGCCGCCGGTAGCGTGGCCTTGGTCGTCGTGGTGTGCCTGATCGCGGCGTGGTTGCCTTACTGGCGTATTCGCCGCATTGATCCGGCGAGCGTATTGCGAAACTAATAAACCGAGCCGAAACCTCAAGCGAGGCTTGACTTGATTACTCGCTTGCCCGTTGTCGTGGATGAGGGACAATGACGTCAAAGCCGACCATCGTGGCCGAGAATGTCGGAAAATCGTTCGGTGCCGGCCAGCATCGCGCGACGATTCTGCGCGACGTTAGTCTGTCCGTCTCTGCGGGCGAGGTCGTGTTTCTGGTCGGTCCTTCCGGCAGCGGTAAAACGACACTGCTTTCGATTCTCGGCTGCATTCTCACGCCTGATTCGGGCCGCGTCGAAGTGTTGGGTCGAGAAGTGAGCCGACTCAACGCGGATCGGCTGACTGCTTTTCGTCGTAAGCATCTCGGTTTCATCTTTCAGACTTTCAATCTGTTCCCGACGCTTTCGGCTTTGGACAATGTCCGCCTGTCGCTGACCATGCGCGGCGAGACCCTTCGTTCGGCCACCAAGAAATCCATCGACTTGCTCGCACAAATGAGTTTGAAGAAACGAGGCCATCTGCGCCCGGCGCAATTGAGTACCGGAGAGTGCCAGCGTGTGGCCATCGCTCGCGCTCTGGCCGACTGTCCTGCCGTCCTATTCGCCGACGAACCGACTGCCTCGCTCGACGCCGAGAATGGCCAAGCGGTTATGTCGTTACTCACCCAGCTGGCGCGAGAACGCGGCGTGACGTTGGTGACGGTGACGCACGATAGCCGTATTTATCCCTTCGCAGATCGTATTCTACATTTGGAAGACGGTTCTCTGGCCAGAGAATGGTCCGCGGACTCCGAAGCGTCCGCTTTACTTCGTGAGGGTGCGTGATGAGGATACTGTTAATCACGATTGTGCTGGCCGTGGGTGCCTTCGCGGGCGTTCTCAGTCAGTTCTACATTGCCGGCATAACGCAGCCGAACGTTCCCGATCTCGGCGGCAAACCGGTCGAGCCTGCTCCGGAGCAGGTGGCGGCCAACGGCGTCGTCGAGGGGGCGCATCCCGAGGCTGCCCTGCGGCTTGAGGTGCCCGGCACGATCGCCGTCGTTCACGTTCACGAAGGCCAGGAGGTGCAAACCGGCGCGCTGCTGCTGGAGTTGTCGAACGATACACAGAAACAGCAGGTCGCTCTGGCCAAGGCCGACTTGGCCGTCGCGCGCGCCGAATTGGAACGCTTGCGCAACGGCGAGCGGGCCGAGAAGCGTAAGGCGGCCGCGGCACTGGAAGAGTCGAGGCGCGTTTTGCTCCAGCAGGCCGAGGCCGACCGCAAACGCTCGCAAATGCTGATCCACACCAACGCCGCCACTCGCGAGCAGTTCGACAACGATCACTTCAAGGTGTTGCGAACCAAGGCGGACGTGGCCGAGGCCGCCGCCCAACGTGCCCTGGTGGAAGCACCGCCGCGAGCCGAGGATGTCGCCATTGCCGAGGGTAAGGTGGCCGCCGCGGAGGCCAAACTCCACCTGGCCGAAACCGATCTCGCCAAAACGCGCTTGCTCGCCCGCTCCCCCGGCCTTATTTTGCAGGTCCACGCCGAGCTTGGCGAATTGGCCACGCCCACTAGCGCGCAACCGCTCGTGACGATGGCCGACCTGTCGCATCTGCGCGTCCGCGCCTTCATCGAGGAACTCGACGCTGGCCGCGTCCGCGTCGGCCAACGTGCCGTCATCACCGCCGACGGCTACCCCGACCAAAAGTTTACCGGCACCGCCTCGCGCCTCATCCCGCGCATGGGCAAACGCGCCCCCCAAACCGACCAGGCCAACGAATACAAGGACATGTACTACCGCGAAGTCCTCATCGACCTCGACTCCACGACCCTCGACCTCCCCGTCAATTTGCGAGTGCAAGTGCGCATCAATGCCGACACACCTGCCCATGGGCAACGAAGCACGACGAGTGCTGTCTCTGTTCCCTAGGAGCCTTATGACGACTTCTCGACTCGATTTATCTACAAAACGCTGCTCCGTTTCGGCGGAACCGCCGGCATGGTCTTATGATGCCGCTTTTTGTCGCAATCAGGGGCTTATCAACCGCGACGAACAGGAGAAGCTGCGAAACAGCCGTGTAGCCATCGCCGGTCTGGGCGGTGTAGGCGGCGTTCACCTTGCCACACTTGCCCGGCTTGGTATTGGTGCTTTTCACCTTGCCGATCCCGACCGTTTCGAGGCCGCGAATTTCAATCGCCAGCACGGTGCGAACACCGCGACGCTCGGTCGCAGCAAAGCCGAGGTCATGGCCGAGACAGCGGCGGCAATCAATCCACAAGCAGATCTGCGCGTCTTTACCGAAGCCGTGACCGAGGAGAATGTCGGTAAGTTTCTTTACGGCGTGGATGTCTTCGTAGACGGAATTGACTTCTTCGCCATCGAAGCCCGCCGCTTGCTCTTTCGAGAGGCACGACGTCGCGGCATCTGGGCCGTCACTGCCGGTCCGATCGGCTTCAGCACGGCCTGGCTCGTCTTCGATCCGCGCGGCATGAGCTTCGACGACTATTTCGATCTTCATAATGGCATGAATCGCTGGGACCAAATCATTGCTTTTGCCGTCGGCGTGGCACCGCGCGCGACGCACCTGCGCTATCTCGATCTTTCCGCCGTCGATCCGCAATCGGGGCGGGGGCCGTCTGCCGGACTCGCCTGCCAGCTGTGTGCCGGCGTGGCGGCGGCGGAGACGATGAAGATCCTTTTGAACCGTTCGCCTGTCCGAGCCGCTCCGCATTACAACCAGTTCGACGCCTATCGAGGCATCTTACGCACGGGCCGTCTGCGCTGGGGCAATCGCCACCCCATGCAGCGCTTCAAGCGCTGGTATCTGCGCCGCCGCCTGCGCGCCTTGGGCATTGGCGAACCGGCAGCGTAAGCTGCCGGGTGTGAGCGATTAACCCGGCAGCTTACGCTGCCGGTTCGCCGAGTGATTGACCAATAGGTGACGACGATGCAGACCGAAACGCTCGATGCTGCCCCATTTGTACATCCTTCGCGGATGATGTTGGACTCCCTGCTTTATGCGGCCACTCTCGCCCCCTCTCCGGATAATAATCAGCCCTGGCTCTTTGAATCTCGACCGGACGGTGAGTTGCACTTGTTGCACGACCGAACGCGCGCCCTGCCCTCCGATGTGGGCGATATGTTCTCGATGATTGCCCTGGGCGCGGCGCTGGAGAATCTGTGTTTGGCCGCTGGGAATCTCGGCTGGCGCGCGTTGGTGCGGTATCCGGCGGACGAGAATGGCCACGAGGTGGTGGCCGCGATTCGCTTTGTCGAAGGGGGCGAGGCCGATCCGTTGGCCGATTTTCTGGAAGTGCGCTGCTGTAACCGCAAACCGTATCCGCGCCGCCCTATTTCTGACGAATCTCGATCCCAGATGCAAGCGAGTATCGCCTCTCAGGAAACCGCACGTTTGCATTGGCTCTCCGATCGCCCGTCGATTCGCAAACTGGCGGGGATCGTGGCCGACGCCGACCGGATTCGCTTCGAACATCGTCCCTTTCACACCGAGCTATTTCACCAGCTGCGTTTCACGCCGCGAGAAGCCGAGTCCACGCGCGATGGTCTCGACGTGCGCTGCCTCGAACTCCCCTTGGGAGCGGCCTCCATTCTACGTTGGCTCCGCCATTGGCCGCTTGTGAAGCATCTGAATCGCCTCGGTCTTAGCCGGTTGATGAGCTTCTCGTCGGCAATGCAGGTTTGGCGAACCGGCACGATGGGGCTGCTGACCACGACCGATACCAGCCGCCTGGGTTATCTCCAGGCCGGCCGTGCCATGCAGCGCGTCTGGCTAACGGCAAGCAAACTCGGCCTGGCCTTTCATCCGCTCGGCAGCGTGCCGATCTTTCTGTCGCATTTGGCGCGCGGTACAGCAAACGATTTGCCGTCTTGTTATCGGCTACGAGTAGAAAACCTCGCGGATCGCTTCGAGAAGCTGTTTCCCCAGGCGACGGGGCAAGGCTTGGTTGTTCTCTTTCGTCTCGGAGAAGCGAGCGGCGGCGCGCGCTCCTTGCGCGAACCGGCGCGATGGCAACAGATAGTCGGCGACCGTTGACGTCGGGCAAATCGTTGGGTATCCTCCCAAGGGAGGAACGTGCCATGTCCGATCTCGATTCGACTTGGAAAGAGGCACTGGAACACTACTTGCAGCCGTTCCTGGCTTTGTTCTTTCCCAAAATCCACGACGACATCGACTGGACGCGTGGGCACGAATGGCTGGATAAAGAACTGCACAAGTTGACGCCTAAGGATGAGATTGGCGGGCGGATTGTCGATGTGCTGGTCAAAGTCTGGCTCACCAACGGCAAGGAACGCTGGTTGCTGATTCATTTGGAGGTGCAGGGCAGCTACGAGAAGATTTTCCCGCAACGCTTGTTCGTCTATCACTATCGCATCTTCAATCGCTACAAGCGTCGGGTGTGCAGTTTGGCGATTTTAGCCGACGAGCGCCCGGCCTGGCGACCCAAACGCTATTCGCACGGTTTGTGGGGTTGTCGGATCACGTTTACGTTTCCCTGTGTGAAATTGCTGGATTGGCTACCGCGTTTATCGGAATTGGAGTCGAGCGACAATCCGTTTGCGATCCTCGTGGCGGGGCATCTGTGGGCGTTGCAGACGCGCGACGACGCGGTGCAGCGACGGCTACAGCGGATTCGTCTGTATCGTCGTTTGTACGAGAGCGGTTTGAGCCGCGAGGATATCGGGGAGCTGTTTCATCTGCTCGATGGCTTCATGGCGTTGCCGAAGGCGGAAGACGATCTCTTTTGGGACGAGCTTGAACGGTACGAAAAGGAGAAGACCATGCCTCACATGACGAGCATCGAACGTCGCGGCCTAGAACGTGGCCTGGAGCGGGGCCGCGCCGAGGGCAAGGCGGAGGGCAAGGCGGAGATGTTGCTGCGCGTATTGCAGCGACGTTATCGCACGACCTTGCCGGAGGAACTGGTCGGGAAGATTCGTGGCACGGCGTCGGAGGCTTTGTTGGAAGAGTGGTTGGATCTTATTTTCACGACCTCTTCTGTGGAAGAGTTTCAGCAACGCATTCAGCCGTCATAGCCCCAGTACGAAAAGGAGAAGACCATGCCGCACATGACACGCATTCCCCCTCGTTCCCACACGGTGCGTGGGAACGCACGCCCGGACGCTCTGCGTCCAGTCCCCCGCATGAGCTTGCTCTGTCTCCCGTCCCCCGCAGTGCCTCGCGTCCTCCGAGGCTCGTGTCGCGGAGCGACGGGGAGTGCGTTCCCGCGGAAATGTGGTGCGGTCGAAGAGTTTGCGGCGACCGTTGACGGAGGACGAGAACTCGCGTATCCTCCAAGCGGAGGAACGCACCATGCCCGACCTCGATTCGACTTGGAAGGAAGCGCTGGAACATTACTTGCAGCCGTTCCTGGCTTTGTTCTTTCCCAAGATCCACGACGACATCGACTGGACGCGCGGCCACGAATGGCTGGATAAGGAACTGCACAAGCTGACGCGCAAGGATGCCGTCGGCGAACGCATCGTCGATGTGTTGGTCAAGGTCTATCGCAAGAATGGCAAGGAACGCTTGCTGTACATTCACCTCGAAGTGCAAGGCAGTTATGAGGCCGTCTTTCCCCAGCGTATGTTCGTCTATCACTATCGCATCTTCAATCGCTTCAAACGCAAGGTGTGCAGTTTGGCGATCTTGGCCGACGATCGCCCGACGTGGAGGCCCAAGCGCTATGCGCATACCCTTTGGGGCTGCCGCGTCACCTTCACGTTTCCGATCGTGAAGCTGCTCGACCTGATGCCGCGTCTGGCGGAGTTGGAGGCGAGTAGCAATCCTTTCGCGATTGTGGTGGCGTCGCATCTGATGGCCCAGCAAACGCGCGACGATCCGGTGCAGCGTCGCATCCGTCGCATGGGACTTTATCGCAAGCTGGCGGAGAGCGGTATGAGCCACGACGACATCGCGGAGTTATTCCACCTGATCGACGGTACCATGCCTCTGCCGGCGGCGGAGGACGAATTGTTTTGGGATGAGATCGAACAGTACGAGAAGGAGAAGACCATGCCGCACATGACACGCATCGAACGAAGAGGACTCGAACGAGGACGCGTCGAGGGGCGCGTCGAGGGACGCACTGAGGGGCGCGTCGAAGGGCGTGCCGAAGGGCGCGCCGAGGGACAAGTGAAGCTGTTGCTGCGGGCTTTGGAACGGCGTTTCCGGGTTGCGGTCCCGGAGGAGTTGGCCGCCCGCATTCGAGCGACCACCGATTTGAATCTCCTGGAGCAGTGGTTTGATTGGACCCTTGAAGCCGCTTCCCTCGATGATTTCAAACAACGCATGCAGATTCCGTAGCCGTGCCGGCCGCGGAGGACGAATTGGTTTGGGACGAGATCAAACGGTGCGAGAAGGAGCAGTCCATGCCGCACATGCCACGCATTCCCCCTCGTTCCCACGCGGGACGGCGAACCGGCAGCGTTAGCTGCCGGGTATCCGTCTCCTCCCCCCTCACCCTCTTTCCCGCGCTCCGGTGGAAACGCACGCCCGGACGCCCGTGTCCGGTCCCCCGCATGAGCATGCTCTGTCTCCCGATCCTCTGGCGGGGGTTGTTATCGGGTTGGGGGTACCCAACGGCGGGAGCCGAGGGCGAGGGACCAGCGGAGGAGACGCCATTCCCAGCGCATCGATGGCGGAACCGGGTTTTGATCCTTGGGCCAGGGGAAGCCGGAGCGGACGAAGAGTTTCTGGCGGCCGACGGGTAGGCCGAGAATAATCTGAATCGTCGGCAGTCCACGCGGTACGATGTGGCACCACCAACGCTGCGAATCGCGCGGGATCGCGCCATGCAATTCATCGGCGGTCCAGGCGGCGTACATCGAGTTACGGAAATCGTCGAAGAACGCCGGCAGACCGCGAGCGACGTAATCGTGGCCGAGCGTCTGGACGTAACGCTCCGTAAGCTCGGCGGTGCGCAGACGCACCAGATCCATGACCATCACCAAGCCATCGGGCTTGCTGATGCGCTCCATTTCGCGCAGCACGCGCTCAACCCTGTCGAGATCCGGCAGATGATGGGCCGCATCCGTGAAGCTGGCGAGATCGACGCTGCCGGACGGCACATCGGACAGCGCGGTGACGTCACCCGTGCGGAAGCGAACGCGGTTCTGCATTCCCTGACGGTCGGCGTTGGCGCGGGCGGTTTCGACCATCGGCGCGGAGAGATCGATGCCCTCGATGGCATCGTAACGGAGATGCTGCGCCAGGCAGAGCGTGTAGTGTCCGGGACCACAAGCGAGATCGACCGCCGAGCCGGCCGTGATCGGGGAGCGTGCGCGATGCACGATTTCGAGTCCGACGGCGTAGGCGATGGCCAGTTTCGTGGTCAGAACCTGGTCGTACTGCACGACGTTGTCCGCGGCATCCGTCAGCTGATGCGGCTCCGGGCAACGCTCCAGTCGTTGCGGTCCCGTTTGCTGCACGAACGTCATCGTCAGAAAATGGTGGAGAGAACCCACGGCTTTCATCCTGAAATCTGGGGGGGTCGTCTGGGCGACGCGAAATCACGCTTCCAAAACAGACGGAGGCTCGAAGGGTAGCCTTCGAGCCTCCGTGCGTCAAGAGCGATTGCACTCGCGAATGTCAGGCGGCGAGAGCGAGTTTCTTACGGCGAAAGCAACCTGCGGCGAACACGCTTGCGATGCCGACACCGAACAGGACGAGCGAACTCGGTTCGGGGCTGATCATGTTCACGTTGAAATCAGCACTATCTTCAACCCCTGCATTGCCTCCCTGACTGCCCCAAGTCGAATAATTGCTGTCGTTAGATCCTCCTTTGATGATTCCATTGTTAATTACAAGTTGATAGTAGTTGCCGGTGTTCTGATCTTGTAGCGTTCCAAACACCAGGCCGGTATTGTTTTGAGTGATGGATAAGCCGCCTAGAAAAGTTGCTATTGTGCCTGTGCTGGTGGCCGTGCTGATATTGCTGGCAGTCGCTGGAGTGCCAGTGTAGGTCGTATTCGCTACAAGCTGTTGTCCGGCCAATTTCCCAAGCGTTGTTTGGAGATAATCGTTCGTTCCCACGATTCCAGCAGAAAACTCGTTTGTACCGTTCTTCGCGATATATGTGAGATAGTCGTTGATTGAAGTCGCGGATGCCGGCGGATTGTTGATAAGGTTATCTGCATATGGGCTTGACTGTGGCCTGTCAAAGACCATAGCCAAGGTGTTGGCGGCGACAGTCACGCCGGGTACACCAGACAAAATGTTCTTCAGACTTTCCGCGTTGCTTGAAGTGGTCGGGGCGAAGCTAATCACTTCACCGTTGGAACTGATACTTGCCACTTGCTCCGAAAACACCGTGTAAATCGTATTAAAGGTGCTGAGAGAATTGGGGGATTCCTTCAGATTAATCTGGTTGAAACCCACAATGACATCGCCCACCTGCAATCCTTTTGAAGCATTTTGGTAATCGATGTGTTCAAAACTAGCATCGTGGTAGGTGTTGAGTGTGCCGCCGGTCGTCGCGGTGACAGTGTCAATAAACCCAGCGTGAGCGGAAGTAGCGAAGCTTGCTGCTACGAGTAGAGCCGGAACAATCGTACGCAGTTTCATGGATAATTCTCCTCAACCAGAAAAGGCAAGACAAACCTTTTCGATTCACATTCCCCGAACGGATAGACCACCCATCCGCAAACGTAACGCATACGCAAGGATTGCTCATGGCAAGAAGCGGACGACACGTCCCTTCCGCCATTCGTTTTCGACGAATCATTGAACCTGCGTTTATGCGGCGCGCGGAGGACGGAACAGAAAGGAGGCCACGGAGAAAGGATGCGATTCGCCCCTGTCGGGCGGGAGCAGATGAGCCAATACCAACGGCGGCGCTTGTGGGCGCGACGCATCGCCGACAGGTGGGTTGGATGGGCCGCTGTCAGAGCCACCGTTGGAGGAACTACCAGCAGAGCCGGTACGGGCGAAGGCGTGGGCAACGTGAGGGAGTTTGACGAACGGAAAAGCGGGTGCGACGGGAGAGGGAATCTCGTCGGCATCGACAGGCTGGAACAACGCTGCGCTGCCGGAGATGCCGGCAGTTACTTCGCGTTCGGCCAAGGGCGAGGCCACGAATGGCGACAGGCCGTCAATCGCCTCGTCCCCCTGAAGTCCGGCCACCGAGACGTAGCCCGCCCGTGCTTGAGTCCCTCCGCCCATGAGAGCGGCGACCAGCAAGCCGGCGGCAAGCACAATCTGGTAGCGCGACGCACGCACGATAGAACCTCGTACCCATCTCGGATTAACACAACCCGTTGAAGGAATAATATGCAATCCCCGTGCCATCGTCTCGCCGCAACCCGTTCGCTTGACGTATTGTGACGCAAATCATTATTAGTAATCGCTTTGCGGCACCATGCGATCGCAAGCCTCCCCTCCCACCCGCGTTGCATTTCGTTACCTTTCGGCAACGGTTAACGTTAACCACGTTAATGAGGGTTTACATTTCGCAGGGGTGGAGACAAAATACATTTGACCACGGAAAACACGGAAAACACGGAAAGAAGAGCGAGAAGAGTGAGGTAGAGAAGACCAGGAACTTGGGAAGAAAACACCCGGCAGCTAACGCTGCCGGTTGTCTGTTGTCTATCATCCTGGGGCGAGGTCTAGGCATACGGACATGGAGGGGAGAGGGACGCAGAGGGCATGGGACGCGGTGGGGACGGGACGCGGAGCGTCCGGACGTGCGTTCCCACGCTCTGCGTGGGAACGAGGAGGGGGGACGGGGGTACACAGGGGAAGCCAATCGACGAGCGCGCAGGTGAGGAAAGAGGCTTCTTCCGGCTTTCGAGTGCGTAGTTTACCGCCTCCCGGCTGGTGAAGCCCCTTGACTGCCTGGTAAAAACTCCTCTCCTCCTGGGGCATTCCCGACGAGGGGACCCTACCGCGGATCGTTGGCAAGGTTACTCACGCGCCGGACTCTAAGTGATTGAATGTAAGTAAGTTACAGTTCAGGAGTAACCTTGCCAACCCTCGAAAAAAGTTGGCAAAGTGACTTTTTGGCAGTCGGGAAAGCCGTATGCCAATCCTGCGTTTGGGAAAGTCGGCCTTGCGCCGGCTCTGATTTCTTCTTTGCGTTTTTTGCTCCTTTGCGTGAGATGTTTTTGGAACGGAAACCTCACGCAAAGGCGCAAAGAGCGCGAAGGAAGACGGCAGGGCGAGAGGGAAGAAGTGTCGTCGAGCGCCGTGGACGCATGCCGATCAAGTGAGGCGGCGGCGGATGTCGTCGGGTGTGGCCGCCGTTTCAATCGATTGCTTGACGCGGCGCAGGGCGTCGATGTCCGCAAGCTGCCGGATGGCCGGCAAGCATTGCAATCCCTCATCCGCGAAGCGAAGCTTCAGACCGAGTTCAATCGCTTCCAACAGTCCCTCCCGCAACCCCTCAGCTTTGCCCTCAGCTTTGCCCTCGACTCTGCCTTCGGCTTTGCCCTCGGCCTTGCCCTTGGCTTCTCCTCGTTCCATCGCCTCGCGTTCAAAATCGAGCAGGTAAGGCATCTTTTGCTCCTCCTCCCATTGAAAATGTTCGTGGATGAATTGTGCGGCCAATCGTTTCGATAAATCCATCATGCGGTGGATCACGCGGAACAAGTCGAGTATCATCTGTCTCGGCATGTTGCGCCGGTACAAACTGCGGATGACACGCCGCTCCCGCGCGAACATCGAGAGGTCGTCGTGGGGTTGCTCCAGCGTGGCCAGATGCGCGCATACCATCGCGGCCATCGGATCGGAGCTGGTCTCTAGCGTTTGGCCCAAATCGGCCAGCGTCAGCAGTTTGACGATGGGGAAGCGAAAGGTCAATTCGCAGCCCCAGGCATCGTAAGCGAACGCCTGGGGCAGCCAATGACGGTCGCCGTCGCCCAAGACGGCCAGGCTCACCACCTGAAGATTATACATATCGAAGATGCGATAGTGGTAGACAAACATACGGCGTTCAAAGCCGGACTCGTATTGTCCCTGAAATTCGACGTGAATCAGCAGCCAGGTTTCCTCGCCGCTGAGACGCCAAACTTTGACGAGTTTATCCGCGCGCTTGTCGCCGACAGCGGCATCGCGGACAACTTGCTGGAGTTCCTTGTCCAGCGATTCCCAACCTCGACTCCAATCGATGTCGCGGTGGACGTGTGGAAAGAAGAAGGCGACGAACGGCTCGAACCACTGATTCATCGCCTCCTTCCAAGTCTGATCGTAAACGGCCACGACGATTTCTCCGATGGTCGAAGAAGACACCCGGCAGCTAACGCAGCCGGTTCGCCGGTACACATCCGGCAGCTTACGCTGCCGGTTCGCCGAAGGGTGGGAGGAACACACGCGGCAGCTTTACGCTTGCATCTTCTGCCGAAACGCTTCAAGCGACTCTGCCACGATCGCGGCGTCCAACCACGCCTCCAGCTTTTGCAAATCCTGTGTCGCCTCAATCGTCTTCGCAATCTCTCCCAACGCTCCCGGTGGAAATCGCTTGGCCAACACGCGCAGCAACGCCCTCGCCTCACCCTCGGCCTTACCTCTCGCTTCGCCCCTGGCTTCGCCCCTCGCTTCGCCCCTCGCTTCACCCATTTGCATCCATTCGAGAACTTGTTGCGATTCGATCATATTCCACTCCTTTAACGCTTCTTTCCACTGCACACGTCGCCCAGCCGCCTCGGCGAATACCAAGGCCAAACCGCCGAAGTCGGCACGCAAGCGAGAATCCGGCTCACCGAGAGCCAACTCCTTCCAACGCTCTATCGTAACCGCTTCCCCGCCACCTTGCATCAGCGCTATCCACGGTAACAGACAGCGACTCACCGAACCGGAGGCGATGGCGTCCAACACCGACGCGGCACTCTCGTCGCACAGATTGCATTCCACAACCTGCAACATCGTCCGCGCTCCGGTCTGGCGCAAACGCATGTCCTTCGAGGTCCGTCCGCGTCCCGTCAGGTTCACCGTCACCGCCGCGACGCAGAAGCGTTCGCCCCCCGCATCCGTCGGCCGCTTCTCCAGCCAAAGCTGACCCAAATAGATCAACAATCGACCGAACAGATCGGGAATCGGCTGCAAACAAAACTCGACTGGTACCGCCCATTCGATGGCCGGGTCGGCATCGCCCAGCCAGGCCACCGTATCGCAAATGCGATCCGTCTCGCCGGGAAAAGGCAAGGTGCGCGTATCCAACCAGGCGCGAAAGCGCAGTTCCTCGGCACTTTCACGCAATAGCCAGGAGAGGAACCCCACGGCGTCGCGCTTGGCGGCATAGCGGCTGGCTTGATCGAAGCGATTCACGGTCATGGGGATACTCGACTCTCGATTCGCCACTCGCACCGCGGAGCGGTGTGGCTTGCGTTACCGCGCAGGAGCGTGGAAACGAAGAAAACACCCGGCAGCTAGCGCAGCCGGTTCGCCCAAGCTCGGATTTTCGTGGGAACGAGCCCAAGAATCGTCACGGCAAGAGTCGCCGTATGTCGTCGAGGCTCGTCGCCGTCACGAGCGCTTGCTTGAAACGTCGCAACGCGTCGATCTCCGCAAGCTGCCGGATGGCCGGCAAGCATTGCAACCCCTCAGCACCGAAGCGAAGGTTCAAACCCAGTTCAATCGCTTCCACCAAGCCCTCACGCAAGCCCTCGGCTTTGCCCTCAGCCTTACCCTTGGCCTCGCCCCGTTCCATCGCCTCGCGTTCAAAATCCAGTACGATTGGCATGTTCTTTTCTCCTTCCCACTCCAAATGTTCGTGCTTCAATCGCGCCGACAATGCTTCCGGCAAGTCCATCATGCGATGAATCACGCGAAACAAATCGAGAATCGTCTTCTTCTCAAAGCCGCGCTCGTACAAACTGCGGATGATCCTACGCTCCCGAACAAACAGCGACATCGGGTCGTTCGCCGCCACTGATTCATCGCCTCCTTCCAGGTCTGATCGTAGACAGCCACGACGATTCTTCCGATGGTCTGTTGTATCCCGTCCCCTCGCTCCCGCGTGGGAACCGAGGAGGGCGAGGAAGAGCTAGACGGGGAGGACGGTGATCGTGGGTTCGCCGCGGCCGAAGCCGGCGAGGAGGAGGATGGTTTGGCCCTCTTCGGCCAGGTCGAGTGCGCAGGCTTGACGGCGGGCAACGTGTTGGGGACGGTCGAACTCGGCGGAGTCGATTAGCCGCGGCAAGACTCCCCACAACAAATTCATGCGGCGATAGACGCACGGATCGGTCGTCAGGGCGACGATGGGGGCGGCAGGACGGGTGGCGGCGACCACTTCGGCGGATGTGCCGTGTTGCGTGCGGACCACGACGGCCCGCACCTTCAGATCGCGCGACAGCTGCGCCGTCGAGCGCGCCACCGCCTCGCGCAGCGGCAACGGAGCCGGTCGTTCGCGTTCGCCCTCGGTCAACGAGCCAAATGCTCCTTCGATCCACTGCCAACCCTCGACCTGCCGTGCCACCCGGTCCATCATCTCGACCGCCTTCAGGGGATACGCTCCGGATGCCGTTTCCGCCGACAGCATGACGGCATCCGCGCCGGCGAAAACGGCGTGGGACACGTCGGAGACTTCGGCGCGGGTCGGACGCGGGTGTTCGATCATCGACTCGAGCATCTGCGTGGCCACGATGATCGGCTTGTTTCGCCGCCTGGCTCTTTGCACGAGATCTTGTTGCACGATGGGCACGGCCTCCGGGGCAAGTTCGACGCCGAGATCGCCGCGAGCCACCATCAGGCCGTCGGCGGCTTCGAGAATCTCGTCGATCGCGTCGAGGGCTTCGGGCTTTTCAATCTTGGCGATCACCGGCGTCGTCGCATCGGCAGCCTCGATCAACGCCTTGAGATCGGCAACGTCGCGCGGATGCCGCACGAACGACAGCGCCAGATAATCGACGCCCAAACCGATGGCGAACCGGGCATCGTCGCGGTCTTTCTCGGTCAGCGCCGGTGAGGAAACCAGGACGCCGGGTAAATTCATCCCTTTGCGATCTTTTAAGATGCCTCCCGTCGTCACGGTGCAAGCAATCTCACTCCCGTCCACGGCATCGACGTTCAACTCCAACATGCCGTCGTCGAGGAGAATGCGATCGCCGAGCCGCACATCGTCGGCTAGGGCGGCGTATTGCGAGGGAATCAGCCCCGGTTCGCCCACCACGTTCCGCGTCGTCACCGTGACCTTTTTCCCTTTTTCGAGCGCGATGCGCCCCTCGGCGAATCGCCCCACGCGAATCTTCGGACCGCACAGATCGGCGAGGACGGCAACGGGTTCGCCAACCGAGGCGGAGACCGTTTGGATGGCGTCAAAGTTGGCGGCGTGACTCGCATGGTCGCCGTGCGAGAGATTCAGACGAAAGACGTTGACGCCGGCGCGCACCAGAGCTTCGAGCATCGCCGGATCGCGCGAAGCGGGTCCGACGGTGGCGACAATTTTGGTTCGACGGCGTTTGAGAAGCGTGGTATGAGGAAGATGTTTATTCATGTCTTCACGGGGCGAGTGGTTTCGGGCTTGGCGTCCCTCAAATGATCCAAGAGAGGTTCTCGCAGCTTAGCGAACGCGGCACAAGAGAACAAGATGGATGAGGACAAGAGCGAGGCCGAATGCCTCGGTGCGGAGATCGGGAAACGGTTCCGCAACCGTTGCGGATGAGTCGGGGGAATAGGAAAGTGGTGCCGAGTAGTAGGGGTGGAGCAAGAATTCACAAGTGCCAGCGCCCCGAGTCATTCTCCGAGGCGCTGGCGCGCGAGTCGATGTTTACCAGTCGCTGCCGAGTGTGTCTCCGCCGGAGGGGGTCATGGCAGCACTCCACGAACCGCTGCTTACTCCCTGGTTGACCATTTTCACGCTACCGTCAAACATCGATACCAGGATGCCGCCGGAATAGGGCGACTGCGGCTCATACGGATTGCACTGCGAGGGGGTCGGTCGCGTCTGGAAAGGAGGATTGTACCCCGCATAAACGTCGGGAGCCCAACCGGAGCCGTTCCATTGCCGTTGTCCGCCATAGGTGTAGGACCAACTGCCGAAATTATACGACTGCTGGCAAGTCGAATAACCGAGTGTGAAGGCCAGGGTGTTGGATGTACCGTCGGTCATTTTCTGCAAGTTCATGCCCCCGCCCCACCCGAAGCCCTGATAATTGAGGAGGTAACTCGTCGGTGCCCCTCCTCCCCCTGCCTGGTAGGTGGGGTCGCCCGGATCGATGTACGATTTAATCGTGCCGCTGACGTTGGGACCATAATACAGTTTTACCGAGTACCACGACCACGGCGCTCCATACGAAGCGTTGTAGACGTTGTTCTGCTCCATCTGCGGCAAGATTTCAAAGTGAACGGGGCCATAGCTGGCGTTCTGAGTAATCGAAGAGTTGAAGCCGCTCGGAAGGCCGCCATAACTGCTCTGATAGTTATGAACGGCGAGAATCATTTGATGCAGGTTGTTCGAGCTTTGCGAGCGTGCGGCTGCCTCGCGCACTTTCTGAACGGCGGGAAGCAACAGGCCGATCAATACGGCGATGATGGCGATGACAACCAACAGCTCGATGAGCGTGAAGGCTTTCGTCAGCAGGTACGAGCGAAGTTTTGGCATGAACGAACCCTTTCGCATGGTGGAGAACTATAAGAGTCAAATAAACGACTCGTAAGATGGCTCAAGTGTCGGAGTCCGACCGTCTATTTCAGATAGATGTCGTAGGTCTGGGCTCCCGATGTCACTTCATAGGACAATTCGGATTTGTCCATCGTGCTGTATTTCTCGTCGATTTTGGCATTGTCGATGGCATCGCGGATCTCTTTCGGAATTTGGGCGAGATCCGGTCCCATCTTCGGCATGCCTTGACCTCCCATCCCCGGAGGACCGCCACCACCTGGCATCCCCGGAGGGCCGCCACCACCCGGCATACCCGGAGGACCACCGCCTGGCATTCCCGGAGGCATCCCAGGCATGCCCCCTGGCATTCCTGGCATACCCGGAGGACCGCCCGCGCCTGGCATACCTGGAGGACCACCCATGCCCGGCATGCCGGGCATCATCGCCATGTTGGAGCCGATTTGTTTCGTGGATACCAAGATCTTGACCTTGCCGGTCGGCAGGCCGCTGATGTTATAACGTCCGTCTGGAGAGATGGGACTGGTACTGGAGGAACCGCCCTCTCCCATAAATTGTACTTGGCCGAACGGGAGCGGTTTGTCCGTGTCAAAGAAGACGCGACCGGAGACCGAAGCGGTACGCGACTTCTTGCACCCCGTCGTGGAAACGATCAGCAGACCGATCAAAACGAAACAACATGAGCGACGCATGAGGATAACTCCGAGAAAAGAGAATTCGGCACGACAAGCATTGTCGTGCCGAATGGGAATGTTGAGGAAGGAATCGGTGGCCGATTATGTTCTTCTTACCAGTCCGCGCCCAGCGTCTCGCCCCCCGACGGAGTGAGAGCCGCATACCAGGTGTACGAACTGAGGCCGGGTGCGACACCGCGGACGCTGCCATCGCCCAAGCCGACTTGCAAGCTGCCCGTCGTCAATCCCTGCGGCACCGTGTTGTCGCATTGAGTCGGAGTCGGTCGAACCTGGAAAGTGCCCTGCGTGATGGTACCGTTGTTGTTACTGCTGTAGAAATAGGAGCCATTCTTCCATCCGTAACTGATCGACGTTTGGGTCAAACCGGCGATCGGTCCAAATTGCGGCCCCATGTACATGTATTGGCCGTTATACATTTTATTGAGCCAGGAATAGTCGGTTGGATTGTACAGGCCTTGCCGATAGACGTATGGGGTAGTCTGTGTGTAAGTGTAGTAGTAGGTCTGGAAGGGATAGCTATAGCTGCCGGTCCACGAACCTTGACTGTTGCCGTAGCAGTTGCTATAGGCTTCGGCATAAAGAATGGTGTTGGAAGTTCCGTCGCTAATCGTCTGAATCTTTAGGTTTCCGTTGAGAACCTCGGAATTTGCCACATAGCTGATGTACGAGTATCCGGTATACGTCAGTGAGGGATCGGCACTACTCACGAGCGATTTGACGGTCGTGGAGATATTCGGCGCATAGTAGGCCGGGGCGCTGTGATAATTCCACGAAAGCGAGCCGTTGTAGGTATAGTTCCAGTAGCCCGCGTAGCTCGCCTGGTAGGCGTTGTTCTGCTCCATGAACGGGAAGAGATAGAAAAAGGCGCTCCCGTAGATCGCGTTGGCGGTGTTGGGAGTCGGCTTCCATCCCGTGGCCGGAGGCAGATAGCCCATCACGTCGTTGAAGTTGTGTGTGGCGAGGCCGACCTGCTTGAGGTTATTGGCGCTCTCGGCCTTGGCGGCGGCCTCGCGGACTTTCTGCACGGCGGGGAGCAGTAAGCCAATCAGGATCGCGATGATGGCGATAACCACCAGCAACTCGATCAGTGTAAAGGCTCTCTTCTTGACGAACTGGACGAAAAACATGGAAGGCTCCTTCGAGTGATTCGGAACAACGCCATTAAAAAGTCACTTCGATCCGCCAGGCCCAACGAGCGATTGATTAACTATCACCGCAAGGCAGAAGGAGCGGATCGGATCGATCGCCGCTCCTTCGCGATGGATGGGAGCGCACAGGCTCTCTGGACCATATGCCGAACAGCATCGGTAAATACGAACCATCGCACTCGTCAGCACCGATGTCGCTTCCCTTGTCCGGCGACCATCCGTGGTAGGAAGGTTGTCTGAAAATAATAAGAGCTTAACACTCTCTTTTTTCCCGTTGCACCGACGCCGGCAAGCCCATTCTGAAAGAATTTTAAGTTTTCGTCGTCGTCCTAATCGTCGGGCCTTGGGCCGGTGTCGGAGCCATGCGTGAGAGAGAGATGAGGATGCAAACGCAATGCCGAAAGGAAGTAGCCGATGCGGTTTACTCCCGATCTCTCTTGTGTAGAAGCACTTAGAAAGATGTTGTTCCATCGATATGTCGAAGTGACTCTTGAGTCGCGGCGCGTCTTGCAGGCAAGTGCTGCCGAAGAACGAGCAGGACACGAGACTTCTCGCCCTCTTGGTAATCCGGGTGGTTCGCGGAGTTTTTTTCGCTTCGTGGGATTGTCTCTCTCGAAACGATGGCGCGCGGCGTGCGTCCGAGAGCGGGAAAATCTCGCCGACCAAAAGCGAGATCGAACCCACTTCTCGCGGGGTTCGTGCTATGGTTTAGCACGTTGGTTGAGATCTCAAACGGTCGGGCGATGCCGCGCCGACCGATTCCCTCGGGGAGGAACCCAATGATAACCTCTTTGGTCTTGGCCGGATTGTTACTCTTCGCCTTCGGCGAGAACAGCGCCCGCGCCGACGACGGTTGCTGCCGGGGCGCGAAGTGCGGCCTTGGCCTCTTCTCACACGCCGAGTTCGTACCCAGCGTTACCTACTACGCTCCCTATGCGTATTGGTATCCCAACTACTTCAACGTCCCCCCGTATAGCGACTATCAAGTCGTGCAATATACGACGCCCCCCGCCCAAACCGCTGCCGAGATCAAGGCCCGTATCGCCGCCATCAACGCAGCCAATCCGGCGCTTTTGCCCAAGAACCTGGAATCTCTGCCGTTCCCAAAAACCGGCACGCCCTTAAGGCATTGATGCCAAGACAGGCCCATCCGTGAGATCGCTCCGCCGACGGGTCGAACTCGTTGGCGGAGCGCGTGCCTCCTCGCTCGCGCAAGGGAACGGGACGACGCTACGATACGATCTGTTTGCGCCGCGCGATGTAGTCCCACACCACATAACGATCGAGTTCGCGGCCCGCCGTGAAGAAGACGCGCCCCTTCGTCCCCTCGGCCAATTTATAGGCGAATTGCACATCCT
>JAJXWW010000135.1 GCA_021781415.1 Planctomycetota bacterium | reverse complement strand
GTCGATGGCGAGTCGAGAACCGGCATGAATGCGTTGCCAGCCAATGGCAACGCGGCGTACTCGATCTGGCAAGAAGAAGCGAACTCTACCTCACACGCTCCACCGAGGACTTCATCGGATTTCGAGGGGGGCGAAAGCGGGCGCTTGAGACGGACTCTCAGTTGCGGCGCGGCGGCTTTTTACCCCATTTGGCCTCTTCCGTCTCGGTTTTTAGCCAGTCGTTCAGCTCCTTGCGCATCTGCTTGGCCGTCTCCGGATGTTCGGCGATCACCGAGCGACGTTCGCCCGGATCGGCGACCAGGTCGAACAGCTCCGGCGCGTTATCGGCGGTGACGACCATTTTCAGGTTTCCGCGCATCGCCGCCAGCTGGCGCGAGCCTTCGGTTCGCCATTCCCAAAACAGAGTCCTGTCTGGAGCCTTTTCCTTTCCTTCCCAAACGGGAAGCTGATTGATCCCGTCCACCTTCCAACCGGCTTCGAGTTTGACGCCGGCGGCGGCGAGAAAAGTGGGGTAAACATCCGTCATGTGAACGATGTCTTGAGATATTTTGCCCGATGGTACGTGAGACGGCCAACGAACGAGGCCGGGTACGCGGATGCCGCCTTCCCAGAGCGTTCGCTTCTGGCCGCGAAACGGGCGGTTGCTGTCGTGATAGGCCGACGCGCCTTTATTGCCCGACTCGAACGTCGCCCCGTGATCGCTGGAAAAGACGATCATCGTCTCGCCGGTAAGATTCAACTCTTCCAACGTCTTCAGAATGCGGCCGATCTCTTTATCCAAGCGCGTGACCATGGCGGCGTAGGTGGCGTTGACCGGGTTTTTCGCATCTTTTTCCTTGAACTTGCCGAGATGCTCCTTCACGTCTTCCGGCGGCGCTTGGATGTGAAAGTGCGTGGCGATGTACGGAACGTACAGAAAGAACGGCTTATCCTTTTGTCGTTGGATGAAATCGACGGCGCGATCGGTGAACATCGTATTGGAATAGCCTTTGACGGGCTTTTTCTCCCGACCGAACCACAACTCTTTCGGATACTGTTCCCAGGCGTGCCCGGCATCGGTAAAGCCCATGAACTCGTCGAATCCACGATCGAGCGGATTCAAATACTCTTTCATTCCCGGTCGCGGCTTGCCGTGATGCCATTTGCCGAACAAGGCGGTCTTGTAGCCGTGCTTCTGGAGCGCCTGAGCCAGCGTGACGGTATCGGGCGGCAACTCGTCGTTGTTGGCGGTGACGCCGTTGTGGATGCCGTACTTGCCGGTCATCAGCGCGGCGCGGCTGGGCGCGCACAGCGGCGCGGCGGTATACCAGCGTTTGAAGACGGTCCCTTGCGCTCCCAAACGATCCAGGTTCGGCGTCTTCCAATCGGTGCGACCGTTGAAGCTGACATCGCCCCAGCCGAGATCGTCGGCGTAGAGGAAGATCAGATTGGGCCGTCGCTCGGCAGCGGCGGCGGGTACGCCGCACATCAAGGCCAGCAGCAGGGTCAGCAGACAACGCATGGATCGACAACCTCTCTATAGGTACTCGGTCGGAGCCGGAAGCGTAAGCGGCCATTCATACTGCCCCACTATGTTTCCGGCTCCGAAGGCTTGGTTTCCTCAGCTTTCTCGGCTTCTTGCCGCGTCCGTAAGGCGTCGAGCGCGGCGGCCGCTCCAGGCCCGTGCATTAACCACAGCAACACGACGAAATCGTACAGAGCGTGCGTCACAATGACGGCGAGCAAATTGCGATCCGCAATGAGCCACACCCCGCTGAGATAGACGCCCATAAGCGTGGCCAAAAGCATGTAGGTGAGCGTAATCGAGTGCAGAAGTCCGAATAGAAGGCTGGCGAGAACGATGCCGGCCGTCAAGCCAAACCAGCCGGTGAAAGCCGATTGCAACACACCGCGAAACATCATCTCTTCGCCCAGCCCTGCCAGCACCGACACGCCGAACAAATCGAAATGCGAACAGGGAGCGAACAGGGGGCGCACGACCTCCTCGCTGAAGAGGCGAATGCGCCGGAACGGGCCAATCGGCCAACGCATCAAGAGAAAGAAGAGACCGAAGAGGGGGAGCGTTGCGGCGATGCCCCACAGAGCGGCACTCGGCGTCCACTCGAAAAATCGCAAGGGTGGCTGATCGACCATCCAACCGAGGAGGGACGAGGCGGCGAGCAAACCGCCCTCGATGAGAATCGCCAATAGGACGACCGTTCGCCGACGCGATTCGTCATCCGACTCTTGAGTTTCGGGCAATTCGTCGGACATGCGCAGCCGGCCTCGGAATAGAACCACCGACGGAGGACACGTTTGTGAAGATGTAATGATTCTATGGGCGGAGGGACGAATTTGTAGGGAAGGCGATCGCCGAGCGAAGTTACCATGCGCGGGGTGAAATGATTCTCGGCGCGCAAAAAAGCTCCCACGGCGGGGTTGGCTGGTGCCGTGGGAGCGGGGAGGGGGTGGTTGTACCCATTGTATCGGCACGAACGAAGCGGCGAGTTGAGCTTTTCGCTCGCTAAGTCGCGGTCAAGGCCGGCGCGCGCCGTTCGGTCAACACCGCGTCCACGAGTTGGAGAGCCGTCTCGACCTGTTCGGATGAAACGCACAACGGCGGGCAGAAGCGCACCGCGCTTTCGCCGCATCCCAAAAGCAATAGCCCGCGATGAAACGCCGCCTGTACCACTTCATCGCGCAGCATCGGAGCGGGGCTGTTGTTGCGTTCGTCGGCCAGGTCCATCGCCACCATGAGACCGAGGCCACGCACTTCGCGGATGGCCGGATGATGCTGTTGAAGGCGTTGCAATCCTTGTTTCAGTTGGCGTCCGCGTTCGGTGGCATTGGCGATATATCCGCCTTCGAGCAGATCGAGGGTGGCCAAGGCGGCGCGGCAGCTGACGGGGTTGCCGCCGAACGTGCTGGCGTGGCTGCCGGGCGGCCAATCCATGACCTCATCCTTCGACACGATCGCGCCCAACGGCATCCCGCTGGCGATGCCCTTGGCCAAACAGATGATGTCCGGTTCGACGTCCCAATGCTCGACCGCATAGAGTTTTCCGGTGCGTCCCATGCCGCTCTGCACTTCGTCGGCCACCAATAAAAATCCATGCCGATCGCAGAGCGCGCGGAGAGCGGGTAGGAATCCAGCCGGCGGTACATAGTAACCGCCTTCGCCCTGAATCGGTTCGACGAAGATAGCCGCCACCTCGTCCGGCGGGGCGATGCGGCGCAACACCGTTTCCTCGATCTGGCGCACGCATTCGCATTCGCCCGTGTCGCATCCCTGACAGCCGCGCGGATAGGGAACGTGGTGAATGTCCGGAACCAAGGGGGCGAAGCCGCGCCGATGCACCAACTTGGAACCGGACAGCGACATCGCGCCATAAGTGCGGCCGTGGAACGCGCCGTAAAAGGCGATGGCGCGCGAACGGCCGGTATGCCAACGCGCCAATTTCAACGCCGCCTCCAACGCCTCCGCGCCGCTGTTGGTGAAGAAGACGCGCTTCGGCGAACGTCCGGGTCCGCTCTCCGCCAGCCGTTGGGCCAAGTCGATCTGCGGTTGATAGTAGAAATCGGTGCCGGACATATGCAGCAATTTCTGGGCTTGATCGACGATGGCCGCGGTGACGTGGGGATGACAGTGGCCGGTCGATGCGACGGCGATTCCGGCGGTGAAGTCGAGGAATAAATTCCCATCGACATCCTCCATGACGGCCCCACTGCCACGCTCGCAGACCAAAGGATAAATGCGCGTGTACGACGGTGAAACGTAATGGGCATCGCGTTCGAGCAACGCCTGGGCTTTCGGCCCCGGCAACGGAGTGCGGATTTGCGGAACGACATCCTTCTCGAAAAACCACATAGCCGATCCTCCTTCGATGATTCAAACGACCCTTCGTTCGGTTGGCCGCCACTCGGAGCGAGGCTTGGCGCGACCCTTCGCTCCTCTCCGCGTGGCGGCCAAGCTCACACGGGCTTACGCTTGGACGCCTCCCGATCCGTCGAGGCGCTGTTTCTTGTCGAAGTCGCGCATGGCCTGGATTAAGTCGCCGAGATTTCCCGCCACGATGGCGTCGAGCTTGTACAAGTTCAAGTTGATGCGATGGTCCGTGACGCGGTTTTGTGGAAAGTTGTAGGTGCGAATGCGTTCGCTGCGGTCGCCGGAACCGATCAACGTGCGCCGCTGTTCGGCGCGTTGACGGTGCAGTTTCTGCTGCTGCAATTCAAAGACTCGGCTGCGCAGGATACGGATGGCCCGTTCGTAGTTTTTGTGTTGGCTGCGTTCGTCTTGGCACTTCACCTCCAGTTCGTCCGCCGTGCCTCGCTTGTACCAGATGCGCACGGCGCTTTCGGTTTTGTTGACGTGTTGTCCGCCGGCACCGCCGGCGCGCATGCGCTCCCACTCAATGTCTTGATCGCGGATCTCGATCTGCACCTCGTCCGGTTCGGGCAGCACGGCCACGGTGGCGGCGGAGGTATGGATGCGCCCCTGTTGCTCCGTTTTCGGCACGCGCTGCACGCGATGGCCGCCGCTCTCGTAGCGGAGATGCTGAAAGGCCTCGTCGCCGCTGATGCCGAAAACAATTTCCTTGAACCCGCCCTGTTCGCCGGGGCTGAAGGAAATGTCCTCGACTTTCCAACCTCGATCGCGGGCGTAGTGCGTGTACATGCCGTACAGATCGCCCGCGAAGAGAGCCGCTTCGTCTCCTCCGGTGCCGGCGCGAATTTCCATAATCAGACTGTCGTAGGTCTCCCCCTCGGCCAGTACGAAGTCTTCCAGACGCGCTTGCAAAATCTGTTGACGACTTTGCAGATCGGCTAACTCTTGCTCGGCGTATTGCCGCATCTCGGCGTCGGTCTCGGCATCCACCAGTGCCTTGGCCTGAGCGATATCGGCGCTGATCTTCTTATATTCGAGATACGGCTTGACGCGCTTGGCGAGGCTGCCGTGTTCCTTGGCGGTTCGCGTGAAGCGAGCGCGATCGGCGACGACAACGGGATCGCCGAGTTGTTGTTCCAGTTCGTGATAGCGAGACAAGGCTTGCTCGAAGATCGGCCACATGCGCATGAATCCCGATCCGGGTCGATACCAGAAATGCGAAGGTCGAGGCAACCCGGATGTCGAGCTTCGCCGATTAGGACAAAAGCATGGTTATCTCCCGATGAGACGCGCCCATCGCCAGGGCGGAACCAGCAATGGGTGGCTCCGCCCTGGCGACGGGCCGCGGCTATTGGCCCGCTTCTTCAGTCGTCGCCTCAGCTGCCTTCTTGCGCTTGTCCCAGTTGTACTTGCGCTGGAACTTCTCGACGCGGCCCGTCGTATCGATGTACTTCATCTTGCCGGTGAAGAACGGGTGACAGGCCGAGCAAATTTCGACCGTGATGGCCTTCTTGGTGCTGCGCGTGACGAACTTGTTGCCACAGCCGCAGGTGACAGTGGCCTCAACGTATTCGGGGTGGATGCCTGATTTCATAACCTACTCCTTGCAAATGACTCAGATAACTCATTCTACGAGCAACGGGCTTATCCCGGCAAGGTCAGGCATCGCCCGAACTACTTGCTAGGCTGCAAACGCGCGACCGGAACGGACTTCGGGACATAGCGGCGAATCGTCTCGGCGGCGAATTCGGCCTGCGCGGCGGATACGTCGAGATGGGTACATGCTCGAAGCGTCTGTGGACCCGCGGCGTGAACCAACACGCCGCGCTCTTTCAAGGCCAATGCCATTTCCTTCGCCGTGCCCATTTCCCTGGCAACGCGGAACCAGATGAGGTTCGTATCCACCTCGGCGGGAACCAGACGCAAACCCGGTGTGTCGGCGATGGCTTGCGCGATGGTTTGGGCGTTGCGATGATCGTCGGCCAAGCGCTCGATGTGGTGGTCGAGTGCATGGAGCGCCGCCGAGGCAATCACGCCCGCCTGACGCATGCCGCCGCCGAACAGCTTGCGGACGCGGCGCGCGCGGACGATTGCTTCGCGCGGACCCGCCAACGCCGAGCCGACTGGCGCGCCCAACCCCTTGCTGAAACAAACCGACACGGTATCGAACAGATCGCCCCACTGCTTGGCGGGAATGCCGGTGGCCACGATGGCGTTCCACAACCGCGCTCCGTCGAGATGGAGGATCAGTCCGTGTTGCCGCGTCCAAGCGCGAATGGCTTGAATCTTCTCGATAGGATAGATGCGTCCGCCGCCGCGATTGTGCGTATTCTCCAAACACACCAAGCGCGTCCGCACTTGATGGTCGTCGTCGGGGCGAATGGTATCCTCGAGTTGAGTCACATCGAGAATGCCGTCTTCGCCGTGCAGGGTATGGCAGGTAACACCGCTGAGAATCGCCGGGCCGCCCGCCTCGTAGTTGTAAATGTGACAATTGACATCGCATATCAATTCGTCGCCGGGCTGCGTATGCACTTTGACGGCGATCTGATTCGACATGGTTCCCGACGGCACGAACAACGCCGCCTCTTTGCCGAGCAATTCGGCGACACGCGCTTCGAGACGATGGACGGTCGGATCGTCTTGGAATACATCGTCGCCGACCTCGGCGGCTTGCATGGCCGCGCGCATGGCGGGCGTGGGACGAGTCACGGTATCGCTGCGTAGATCAACGGGAGTTTCCGGCATGGGAGTGTTCCTTGAGTAGCGTTTCGACTTTTCGGTTAGCCGCGACGCGGAGCGGAGCGCGGGACGGCCACGCGCTCCGCTCCGCGTCGCGGCTAACCGAGCCTTTACGGCGCGGCGGCGTTTTCCATGAACCATCGATCGCCGTCCTTCTTAAAAGAGAGGCGGCGCGCTTCGTCCTTGAGTTGCACCACGACGCGGTTCTTCTCCTCGCGCCAAGTGCCGTCCTTCAGGAAGCGTTGCAACAATTTGATCGCCGACGGATCGAGTTGAGCGCGGGTGTCGTCCACTTGTTCGACGATGCGCCCGCCGTACAGGCGTTTGACGCGGTCGTCAACAAAGGAGGGATCGGCAAGCTGGGCAACGACATAATCGACGCGCTTCGCCTCGACCGCTTTCACTACCGAGGCCAGCGCTTCCTTGGCCGTACCTTGGGGATACATTTTGAGATCCGGCGCAATGGCATAGCGCGTCTCTTCCGCCGCCTTGTCCCCGCCGTTCGCGGCAGTCCATCCCACGAGCATCCCCAGCAACAAACCAAGACAGATTCGCATGTTTCCAATCCCCATCGTCGTTGGAAGGAGTCGCTCTACCCTACAAGGACTACCTGCCAACCGCAACCCAAACCACTACCATAGCCGAAAGCCGAAAGCCGATGGCCGATAGCCGCAGAGGATTGTCTTGCTTACCATCCGTTCCACGAATATCGAAGACACTTTTGCCGAGGCGTTTCCCATGACGGCGGCGCGTCTGCTCGTGACTGCGGAAACGCGCGAGTGGGCGAATGTGGCCGCGCGGGAGGCGACTGGGTATGCCGCCTCCGTCATCGGCTGCGATGCCGAGGCCGGCATCGAACGCGAGTTATCGCCGGAGGAATCGCCGGATGGACGGCCCGGTCTGAGCCTCCTCATGTTCGCGTTCAGCCGCGACGCTTTGCAAAAAGCCGTCGTCAATCGCGTCGGCCAGTGCATCCTCACTTGTGCAACGACGGCGTGCTACAACGGTCTGCCCCCGGTTAAAGATAAGAGCATCCGCGTCGGCGGCAATCTGCGTTTCTTCGGCGACACCTTTCAGATCAGCAAAAAGCTCGACCAGCGGCGATTCTGGCGCGTGCCAGTGATGGACGGCGAATTCGTTTGCGAAGACGTTTTCGGTACAGTCAAAGGCGTGGCCGGTGGCAACTTTCTGATTCTGGGCGAGAGCCAAGCCATCGCCCTTGCCGCCGCGGAGAGCGCCGTCGCCGCCATCGGTAAGATTCCCGGAGTCATTTGCCCCTTCCCCGGCGGCATCGTCCGCAGCGGCAGCAAAGTCGGCAGCCGCTACAAGAAGTTGAAAGCGAGTACCAACGACGCCTACTGCCCGACCCTGCGCGGCCTGGTCGATTCGGCGCTGCCCGAAGGCGTGAACGCCGTCTATGAGATCGTCATCGACGGTGTCGATCTCAGCGCCGTCGAATCCGCCACGCGCGCCGGCGTCGAGGCCGCCTGCCGTCCCGGCATCGTTCGTATCAGCGCCGGCAACTACGGCGGCAACCTCGGTCCCTATCATCTCCATTTGCACAAACTACTATCTTGAAAGTCTTCGTTTTTCGCTGAGAGGTTCCAGGGTTTGCAACAAGGCATCCGCCTTGGGTGTACTCGCCCGTGCGGGAAGGTTTGGCTCGGTCTGTCGGTAAACGCTGCCGGACGACGGAGGTGGAGCGCGTGGCGGAGATGCGAATCAGTCGATACACTAGATCGCAAGACGATTCCTTCCCCCGAAAGGAGCTTCCGATGCGACGATGGACACTCTGGGGCACCTTCTTCCTGGCAAGCATTCTCTTGAGCATGGCCACGATTGCAGCCGACGAAAAACAGTTGTCGTATCCGAAAACCAAACGCATCGATCACGCCGACGACTACCACGGCGTCCGCGTGGCCGATCCGTACCGCTGGCTCGAAGACGACGTTCGCAAGTCGCCGCAAGTCGCCGAGTGGGTCGCCGCGCAGAACAAGGTGACGTTCGGATACCTGCACGCCATTCCTCAGCGCGAGGCGATTCAGAAACGCCTTACCGAATTGTGGAACTACGAACGCTACTCCGCTCCTTTTAAGGCCGGCGGGCGCTACTTCTTCACCAAGAACGATGGGCTGCAAAATCAGGCCGTCTTGTACACCCAGGATACGCTCGACGACAAGCCGCGCGTCCTCCTCGATCCAAATAAGTGGTCGAAAGACGGCACGATCGCCCTCACGGGGATGGAAGTCAGCGACGACGGCAAGTATCTCGCCTACGGAGTCGCCGAGGCCGGCTCCGATTGGAACACCTGGCACATCCTCCATGTCGCCGACGGCAAAGTGATGTCCGACGAAGTGAAATGGATCAAGTATAGCGGCGCGGCGTGGAGCGCGGACGGCAAGGGCTTTTTCTACAGCCGCTACGACGAACCCAAACCTGGCGAGGCATTCCAAAAAGTCACGCTCCATCAGAAAGTCTACTATCACCGCCTCGGCACGGCGCAGTCCGACGACGTGTTAGTCTATCGCCGGCCCGATCGTCCCGATTGGGGCTTTCAAACGAGCGTGACCGAAGACGGCCGCTATCTCATCCTAACCATGTGGAAGGGGACCAACCATCAATATCGGATCACCTATAAGGATTTGGGCGAACCCTATGCCATGCCGGTCGATCTGATCGAAGACTTCGACAACGAATATACCTTTGTCGGCAACGACGGGCCTGTGTTCTACTTCAAAACCGATTGGAAAGCTCCCAAAGGCCGGTTGATCGCCATCGACACCCGCAAACCGGAACGCGCGAACTGGAAGGAGATCGTGCCCGAATCGCAGGAGAATCTCAGCTCCGTCAGCTTCGTCGGCAATTTGTTCGTGGCCCATTATCTGAAGGATGCGCGGACGCAGATCAAACTGTTCGGCACGGATGGCGTCCTGGTGCGCGAGGTCGAGTTGCCGGGTATCGGCACGGCCAGCGGCTTCGGCGGCAAACGCGCGGACACCGAGACGTTCTACTCTTTTTCGAGTTTCGCCACTCCGCCGAGCATTTACCGCTACAACCTCGTCACCGGCAAAAGCACCCTCTTCCGCCGTTCCAACGTGAAGTTCAACGGCGACGATTACGAGGTCAAGCAGGTCTTCTACACGAGCAAGGACGGCACGAAGGTACCGATGTTCGTGACGGCCAAGAAGGGGATTGTACTCGACGGTTCGCAACCGACGCTCCTGTACGGCTACGGCGGTTTCAACATTCCCATGCTTCCGGGCTTCTCGATCACGCGCGCCGCCTGGCTGGAGATGGGCGGCGTGTTCGCACAAGCCAATCTGCGCGGCGGCGGCGAATACGGCAAGGAATGGCACGAAGCCGGCACCAAGTTGCGAAAGCAAAACGTCTTCGATGACTTCATCGCCGCCGCGCAGTGGCTCATCGACAACAAGTACACTCGGCCGGACAAACTCGCCATCCAAGGAGGCAGCAACGGCGGACTGCTCATCGGAGCGGCCATGACGCAGCGTCCGGAACTGTTCGGCGCGTGCCTACCGGCGGTCGGCGTCATGGACATGCTCCGCTTCCACAAGTTCACGGCGGGCCGCTTCTGGGTAGACGATTACGGCTCTTCGGACAACGCGGAAGAGTTTAAGGCGCTCTATGCCTATTCGCCGTACCATAATCTTAAAAAGGGTGTAAAGTATCCCGCGACCTTGGTGACGACGGCGGATACCGACGACCGCGTCGTGCCGGGGCACAGCTTCAAGTTCATCGCCATGTTGCAAGCCTGCCAAGGCGGCAACGCGCCGGTATTGGCGCGTATCGAGACGCGCGCCGGCCACGGCGCGGGCAAGCCCACGGCAAAACAGATTGAGGAAGTAGCCGACCAGTGGGCGTTTCTGGTCAGGAATCTACACATGACGATTGCCAAACATTAGTCGGCAATCGCCCTCGGAGCCGAAAGAGTAAGCGACGGAGTTCGTTCGACGATTCGCCGTCTACGGCTGCTTCAAAGGTGCCGTCGTCAGATCCAGTCCATTGGCGCTAAGATGGTGATCGAGCAGGTCGATTTGGCCGTTCTGCTTGAGGCGGGCGAACAGCTTGCCGCGCGCTTCCTCCCAAATCTGTCGCAGATAATAGGGATTGCCTTGGCGACCGACCTGATATTGGTGGAGGCGTTTGAGGAAGCGGTCGGCCTCCTGTCGGGCTAAGAGATTACGGCTGTGGAGATAGGCGGCCGTGTCTTGTTCGATCCGATAGATCTCGGCCTCGGCCATGCGCCGCTCGCGCTCCACGTTTTGCTCGGCGGTGTTGCGCAGCGTTGTGTTGCGCGTCTGTGCCAGAGCCACGCCGTCGAAGTCGCGCTTCACCTCAACTGGCGGAGCAATCGAGGTCACGCGGGCATCGAGAATCTGCACGCCCAGTCGATAACCTTCGATCCGCGCCTGCGTTTGTTCCTTGAGGATGAGGCGCATGTCGTTTTTGCCTTTGAGCAAGACCTCGTCCACCGTGCGTCCGGCCAACCATTGGGCCATGACAGACTCGACCGCGCGCGTCAGCAGCGCATCGACGCGGTCGGCCTGCTCCACATAGTTGGCTTCCTCGTTGGGCGATACCTTATAAGTGAGAACTACTTGCACGTTGACGAGATTGTGGTCGCCGGTCAGGAGTTGCCCGGACGGCATGGTATCGCCCGAACCGTCGTCCTCTCGATAGCCGGCGACGACGCTCTGCACGCGATCGACGGCGACGCGATCGACGCGATCCATGCCCCACGGCAGTTGAAGCGACAGCCCCGGCTCCAAGCGACGATCCAATAGACGCCCGAATCGTCGAACCACGCCGCGTTCGCCGGGCCGAATCTGCACCAAGCCGGTAAGTAAGTAGGCACTCAAAAGCGCCGCCACAATGAACCAACGATATCGCATGGTAGGAAGTCTCAAAACCATTCGCCGTCGAAGCCACAAAAAGAGTAACAGACAAGCAAACTGTCCATCGCGCGCCATGTGTGATGGCGACAAGAAGAGTGCTTATTTCTTTTTCTCCCCCTGTTGGCCTTTCGTCCCGTCGCCGTTCATCTTTTCGGGGCCGGGTGGGTTCAACAACACGTCGAACAGTTCGCGGTGCGTCGAGAGGAGGAGCGTGCTTTTGTTGTCGCCGAGGATGCGTTGGTACTCTTCCAGCTTTTTCAGGAAAGTGAAGAACATCGGATCTCTTTTATGGGCTTCGTTGAGAATGCGTTCCGCCGCGACATCGGCGTCGTTCTTGAGGGTCCGCGCCTTCGCCTCGGCCTCGGCCTTGAGAATTTCGACTTCGCGTCGCCCTTTGCTTTCGATGTTCTGTTTGGCTAGTTCGCCCTCGCTCTCGTATTCCGCTTTTTTCTTTTGTCGTTCGCTGCGAATGCGGTCGAAGATCGCCGCCCGAACCGCGGGCGGATGATTCGAGCGGCGCAGGCGTATGTCCACGACTTCGATGCCATACTCCGATTCGGCCACGCTTTCGAGCGACGAGCCTCCATCGCCGTGTAAGAGTCGCTGGCGCAGCCGTTCGCGCGCCGCATCGACTTTTTGGGAATCGGTGTCGATCAGATCGTCGAGTTCCATGCGGCCTATCTCCGCGCCAAGCTCGCTTGCGATGCGTTGGCCGAGAATGGCCTGCGCGCCGGCCGGAGTGCCGACGCTGCGAATGAAGCGATCGACCCCCTTGGCGTCGGCGATGCGCCAACAGACGTAGGCGTCGAGCGTCAGCGTGCGGTCGATGGTCTCTCGGACGGGATCGCGCGTCAGCAATTCCGCACCCGGCAGATCGAAATACTGAATGCGCCGATCGAGCCGTTGTACCGACTGAATGGGCCACGGCCATTTGAAGTGCAATCCGGCTCGTCCATCGTCGCCGCCGTCGAATGTTTCAACGGGCGCGCCGAACTGCGTCAGATAGACGTATTCCGTGCGGTCCACGGTGAAGGCGCACAGCGGCGCGACGATGATTATCAATAGAAGGTTAAGTAGTCCGAGTGGTTTCCAGCGCATATCCGTCACTCTCCAAAAGAAGCCTGCGCCCTCGAAGACTCTGTTCAAAGCGAATTGGATCCCAAACAAGACCCCCCCACCTGTCTGCGCTATGAACTGGTCACTTCGTGATCGTGGTGCGTCCAATTATCATTAAAAACCCAACGCGCCGCCTTCCTGACTCCTTCAACCCGCAGCACATCCGCATCCCGTAGAGCATTGAGAGCTGCTGTCGCACGTTTTTCGTCGCGGACGATTTCAACGGCTCTCGGCTTGGATATATTTTTATTCATAAATACATATTTTATGATTGCTCTCAAGTTCTGTTCGTCTTGTTCTCGTGTAATATTAAAAGCATCGTGCCGCATGTTATAAGAAATGTCGTAGAAGAGACGAAGTGCCGAGGATTTTGCGCTAAGCAGTTGGCTCAGCTTGGCCCTTAAAGACTCGCGGGAAGCATATTCGGCACGCTCGGAATAGCCGAGGTCAGCGTTACCTAGAGGGTTTTTCTCTCCGGTTTTGAGCAGTGTAATACACGGCTTTCCAATCGCAGTGGCAAGGCCCAACTCGAAAGCCACGTTGGCGTTGCCGTTGCTTATGTCGAAGATACAAAGGTCGGCTCGAAGAATTGCTCTCCAGATCTTTCGCATCAGCTCTTGGGTGGTAACTTCATCCAGAAAATACCAGAGACGCAACGGATATTCGGTTTGCAGATCCCTCACAACCGCGTTGTAATCGTCTTGTGAGATCGGAGGCGCGAAGGGATACGCCATGAATATGAAATTAGCCCGCGGTTTATTATCTTGATGTTGTTTTTCATCTTCAAAAAGTCGAGCCATGACAACCTCAACTGAATCGACGTCAAATCTTTTGCTTCGACAACCAAACATCGAAGGCCTGAAGCAATTCATTCTTTGCCGACTCGTGGTTGCCGCGACTGTGTTCCACTTTCGACAAGTATTGTCCTACCGCCTTCATAAAATCGTATGTTCCTTTCGCCGCTTCTCCTTGGAGCGCAAGAACGTATCCTTGTCCATCGGGTGTCAGGTACGATCGATCGAAACCATTACTTCGAATCGCTTCTGCCAGGTCCACAATGTGCTGTTGAATGCTCAGAGCATGAGTGATCGATTGCGCCATGTGCCTTCTCCTATGGGCTATGTAATCGGTGAAACGACTCTTGGAGTAACTACCGCTTCGGACGCGCCGTTCTTCGGGTTAGACGGTCGTTCTGTTTTCAATTCGTCGATCAACATTCCGTTGCTCCGTAATTCTAACGCTCACCCTTTTCCGAAAGCAAGCGCCGATTTTTAATTCATCGTTCATCATAACTTTGTACGCCGCTTCTTCCTCACTCCTACGATTCGCTCCTTGGGTCGGGCGGCTGCGGGCGCGGGGCGGGTGTCATGCCGGGCATGGGGAATGTAAACGGAGCGAACGGTATCAGCCAGAGGTTGCGCCGTCCCGGCACTGTGTCGGCATCGATAATAATTTTGTCCCGTCCCGCTAAGGCAGTCGAAAGCGTCTCCCAATACATGCGGAAATCCATGAGCATCCGTTGTTGTGTCAAAGCATCGTGCCGGCGGCGTAGATATTCTTCACCTACCTCGGCAGCGGAGCGCCCGGTACCCATCTCAGCCCAGGCCGCGCGAAACAAACGCCACTCCGCCGCCCAGTCCAAGCGATTGCGCAGTCGATAGCGCCCATCGAACGCCGACCGATTCGCTTGAGCGAAAAGAATTTTGCGCTGTGCCTCGGCCTCGGCCTCGCGCTCTTGTTTCAGCCCCTCGGCCTCCTGTCGTCGTTTGTCGCGCAAGACCTTCTCCTGGCCGCGATTGATGAGCTTGTCTCGTTCCTCCATGGCGCGCGTGACATCGTGATAGGCGTCCACGACATCTTGGGGCGGATGCAAATCGTGCAAGTCCAACCCCTCCAGACGAATCCCCATGCCCTTGCTGCCGTAGGCGTCGCAGCGCTGGCGCAGCCGTTCGAGTGCCCGTTCTTGGAAGCGTCCGCGTTTCCCCGTCAAGAGATCGGCGAACGTGTGACCGGCGACCGTCTCGCGCAAGACCGACTCGGCCGCGCCGCGCAGAATCGTTTCGGGATCGACCGTCTCGAAGAGATAGCGTTGCGGATCGGAGAGCGTGTAGCGCAGAGTGCCTTGCAACTCTAAGAGGTTGCCGTCGCCGGTAATCATAACCGATTCTTCCGGCATTCGGCGAACGCCTTCGTTGGCGTGTGAACTACTCCACGAACCGGCGCTGGGGCCGCTCTTGTCTCCGCCATAGCCGCGAAAGCCGATTTCGATCGTGTAAACGCGGTGTGGTTGCACGCGTGTCACCCTGTCGATGGGCCAAGGCCAACACCAGCGCAGCCCCGGTTCGAGATCCGGATTGATGGGACGACCGAAGCGACGCACCACGCCGATTTCATCGGGACCAATGGCGTTCAACCCGCTCAACGCCCATCCGCCCAGGATGAACAGTGCGAGGACGGCGACGATGGGCTTCCATCGGTGGACGATCCAATGGAACGACTCGTCGAGATCGAGACGGTGTTCGAGCCAATCGTTGACGCGGCGGAGGCGGTCGGTCGAACGGCGCAGGAAAGGAGTGGAGGCGGCGCGTTCGAACCACAAGAGGCGCATGGCATTGAGCAGCACGGCCAAGGAACCGAGTTGATGGTAGACGACGGCGGCGACGGGGCCTTGTTCGTACCATTTCGCCGGAGCAAACAGCGGCCACAGCCAAGCCGTGAAGACGATGCCGACGACATTGACGCCGAAAGCGAAAATAAGGATGTTTTGCTGGATAATGCGAACGGTCTCGCGCGAGAGGCGCAGCAGCAAGGGTAGATGACGCAAGGGATCGCTCATGAACACCACATCGCCAGCTTCGGCGGCGAGGTCTGCTCCGGTGCCACCAATGGCCAACCCGACATCGGCGCGAGCGAGAGCCGGCGCATCGTTGATCCCGTCGCCGACCATGGCCACGCGCTTGCCGGATTGCTGCCAGGCGGCGATGTAGTCGGCTTTCTGCGTCGGCAGGAGTTCGGCGCGCGTTTCGGTGACGGGCAGCGCGTCGGCCACGCCGCGGGCCGCCGCTTCTCGGTCGCCGGTGAGTAGGGCGAGGTCGGCGATGCCCAACGCGCGCAACTCGGTCAAAACCGATGCTGCCTCGTCGCGCAGCCGATCGCGCGCCCCCAGCGCGCCCAGAATCCGTCCTTTTTGAACGACGAAGAGAACCGTGCTGCCCGCGGCGTCGAGACGTTCCAGCGCCGCTCGCGCCTCGTCCGAAATGGAGACCCCGCGCTCTTCCATCGAGCGTCTATTGCCGACAATAACGGTCCCTAAACTGGCAGACTCGGCGGCGACACCAACGCCGGGATAGCTCTGAAAGTCGGCAATTGGATCGAGGACTATTTGGCGGCGCGCTGCCTCTTGCAGAATGAGACGGGCCAGGGGATGCTCGCTGTGTTGCTCCGCCGTGGCCGCCGCCCGCAGCACTTCCTCCGGAGATGCGCTTTCCATCGGCACGATCTCGGACAGTTCGAGGCGTCCTTCGGTGAGCGTGCCCGTCTTATCGAATGCGAAGGCGTTGACGGAGGCCAATCGTTCGAGTGCGGAGCCGCCCTTGATGAGTACGCCGGTACCCGCCAATCGTCCGAGCGCCGCGAGGATGGCCGCCGGCGTGGCCAGAATCAGCGCGCAGGGGCAGGCCACGACTAACACCGACAAGGCCGGTAGCGTCACCAATTGCTTGAAACTCAGATTCGTCTCCGGCGGTCGCAGCCAGCCGGCGTTGTAGCCGACGAAACAGACGAGGAACGTCAGCGCCGCGACGGCCAACACCGCAGGCAAGAAATAGCGCGCCAAGCGGTCGGCAGTACGCTCCAAGGGCGCTTTGTCCTTAAGGGCGCGGGCAGTCATTTCCAGGACGCGCCCGGCAACGGTGTGTTCGGCCACGCGGCGCGCCTCCACGGTCAACGCGCCGAATTGATTGAGAGAACCGGCCAACACCTCGTCGCCGGGCGTTTTGTCCACCGGCAAACTCTCGCCCGTCAGCGCGCTGACATCGACGGCGGAGCGTCCTTCCAAGACTACGCCATCGGCAGGAACGCGCCCGCCGGGCTTGACGACGACCCGATCTCCCACCCGCAAGTCGCCGACCAGAACGCGTTCCTCCACGCCATCGCGCAGACGCCAACAGCGACGCGGAAAAATCTCGACGAGCGATCGGAGCGCGCGCTGGGTGCGTTCAAAGGTGATGCTTTCCAAACATTCGCCGAGCATGCCGATGAAGACGATCTCGGCGGCGACGAGCGGTTCGTCGACGAGGATTGCCGCCACACAGGCGATCGCGACCGCCAAGTCGGCACCGATGCGTCCTTCAAACAGCGAGTTGAGCGCGCCGTAGAGAGTGCGCGCCCCACCGAGAATGGCAGTCAACAGAGCGATGCGATAGCCGTAAGGTTTGTTGGACCAAGACGGCAGCGACGGCCCCCAAGTGGCGATCCAGTTGGCGACGAGCGGCCACACATCGGCAACGAGGAGCAGTCCGAGCAAGCCGGTCAGAAGGTACAATCCCAGCCGGCTTTCTTGTTGGAAGGCGCGATCGGCGTGGGAAATCTCACGGTGCATCGGCGCGGCTCCAGACGCGGTACGTTGGTGCGAGGCAAGCAGATGCGTTCAGGCTACGCTCAATCGAGAACCCCGTCAAGCGCCGCTCTTTCGACGCGAGATGCCTCGCTTCCCGTTTGCGACGATCCTCAATTCTTCGACGGTTCGCCGAGTTTCGGCAGGGGCCGTCCCGAAAAGCGCGCGTACTTCACTTCCTTGGACGGCGGAAGGTCCGGAACGACGAGCAAGCCCATGTTGATGTCCTCGTAGAAAAAGAGGCCGCCGGGGCGCAACCCCATGAAGAAAGCGCCGTGAATGAACTTCTCCTCGGCAATGCGCGTCAACAGCAAGCCGGAGACTGTGCCATTGCGAGAAAAGAGCTGCTTGCCAACTTGGTGAATCACCGCTTCGATCGTGGGATGGTCCGTTCGATCTCCCAATTCGATGAACGTCTGATCCTCGGCGCAGTTGTCCAGGAAATATAACCATATCGGTGCAAGATCCTTGTCGTGCAGTAGCTTTTGCTTCAGTTCGATGAGTCGATTCGAGTGCATGGTCAAACTCCAAAAGGCATTTTCGATGTCGCTAACTCGACGTTGTTTCGGCGACGGGTTGTCGTGCTTGCTCGAGTCCCCGTACTCAATCTATCTTCCCAAGAGCGGATGGGGAAATAGAAAAGAAGAAACGTCGATGCGAATGGCTTGCTTTTCATGTACGCGATGGGCTGGAGAATGAACGTGAATCCGCCGGCGACGACCGAACTGAAACCTACCGAGCGACCATTCTCCATCCCGCTCTATCCCTTTGTGGGCCACTATCTCGACCTCGACGGTTTGCGCTATCACTATCTCGACGAGGGAAGCGGCGAACCCCTGGTGATGTTGCACGGCAATCCGACGTGGTCGTTTTACTTCCGAAATCTCGTCCTCGGTCTGCGCGACAACTATCGTACCATCGTGCCCGATCACATCGGCTGCGGCCTGTCCGATAAGCCCGATGATTCGCGGTACGAGTATTCGCTGCGCCAGCGGGTCGCCGATCTGGAAACGCTGCTCGATCGCCTGGAACTGCGCGACAATCTCACGCTGATTCTGCACGATTGGGGCGGCATGATCGGCATGGCATTCGCGCATCGCCATCCGGAGCGGATCAAGCGTTTGGTGATCCTCAACACGGCGGCGTTTCCGCTGCCGGCGAGTAAACGCTTGCCGCTCTCTCTCAAGTGCTGCCGCACTCCGTTGATCGGGCCGCTGCTGGTGCGAGGCTTGAACGCTTTCAGCCTGGGCGCGGTGCGCTATTGTGCTTGCAAACCGTTGACGCCGGAAGCGCGGCGGGGTTATCTCTTGCCTTACGATTCGTGGCGCAATCGCCTCGCCGTGCTGCGCTTCGTCCAGGATATTCCTCTCTCGAGAGGAGATCGCGGCTACGATCTGGTCCAAGAAGTCGCCGCGGGATTGTCGCGTTTCGCCGCGCTGCCGATGCTGATTTGCTGGGGGGAGCGCGATTTCGTTTTCGACGGCCATTTCCTCGACGAATGGTGCCGCCGTTTTCCCGCTGCCGAGGTTCATCGCTTCGCCGAGGCGGGGCATTATGTTCTGGAAGACGCGGGTGCGGACATTTTAGATCTGATTAGCGCGTTTTTACAGCGTCATCCGTTGGCGGCGGGAGGGTAAACCGTGACGAACGCCGTCCTTCCGCGCGGTACGGAAATCGTCAATGTGGCCGCGGCGTTGGCGACGATGGCGGAATCGCAACCGCAGACGTTGGCCATCGTCCAACCGTTCGGCCGTATGCGCGACGGACGCATCCCCTATCGCCATTACACCTATCGGGAACTCGATGCAGAGTGCGATGCCCTGGCGCGCGGGTTGGAACGTATTGGCATTGCGCGCGGCATGCGCACCGTCTTGATGGTGAAGCCGAGTCTGGAATTTTATGCACTGACCTTCGCGCTCTTCAAGGTCGGCGCTGTCATCGTGTTGATCGATCCCGGCATGGGGACGAAAAACCTCGGCGTCTGTCTGGCCGAGGCCGAGCCAGAGGCGTTCATCGGCATTCCCAAAGCGCAGCTTGCACGTCTCCTATTCGGTTGGGGACGCGGCAGCGTGCGCATCGGCGTCACCGTCGGTCGCCGTCTGGGCTGGGGCGGATGGACGTTGGAGCAAGTGCGCCGGCTCGGCGGCGACGAAAACCGTTCCGTTCTCGCCGACACGAAAACCGATGAGACGGCCGCGATTCTCTTCACCAGCGGCAGCACCGGTGTCGCCAAGGGGGTCGTCTACACGCACGGCATTTTCGCCGCCCAGGTCGAGAGCCTGCGGCAGATTTACGGCATCGAACCGGGCGAGATCGATCTGCCGACGTTTCCGCTTTTCGGCTTGTTCGGTCCCGCACTCGGCATGACCTCGATCGTGCCGCAGATGGACGCCACGCGGCCGGCCCACGTCGATCCGCGCAAAATCCTCGACGCCGTTCGCTTCTTCGGCGTGACCAATCTGTTCGGCTCGCCGGCCCTCATCCAGCGCGTCGGTCGTTATGCCGCGGCGCAGGGCATTCGGCTCCCTACTCTTCGCCGCGTCATCTCCGCCGGAGCGCCCGTGCCGTGGCAGGCCATCCAACGCTTCGCCGCGCTGCTGCCCGAAGGGGTGGAGCTTCACACACCCTATGGAGCGACGGAATCGCTGCCCGTAAGTTCCATCGGCAGCGACGAGATTCTGAACGAGACTCGGAAACAGACTGCCGAAGGCCGTGGCATCTGCGTCGGAAGTCCCGTCGAAGGCATGACGGTCAAAATCCTCCGCATCACCGATGAGCCGATACCGGTATGGCACGACGATCTCGAACTGCCCCTCGGCGAAATCGGCGAGATCGCGGTGCGCGGGCCGGTCGTCACCGCTTCGTATTGGCATCGGGCCGAATCGACGGCGCTGGCCAAGATTGCCGATCCTCTCCACGAGGGTTTCTATCATCGCATGGGTGATGTTGGATACCTGGATGCGTCCGGCCGTCTGTGGTTCTGCGGTCGCAAGTCGCAGCGGGTGGTCACACCCAAAGGCACACATTTCACCATTCCCTGTGAGGGGGTCTTCAACGCACATCCATCGGTGTACCGCACCGCGCTGGTCGGCGTCGTGCGCAACGGTGTCGTCGAGCCGGTTTTGTGCGTCGAGCGCGAAAAGGAGATCGCCTCGCCCAACGAAGAAGAATTGCGCCAAGAGTTGCTCGCGCTGGGAGCGCGTCATCCGCATACCCGCGAGATAAAGACGATCCTCTATCATCCGAGTTTTCCGGTCGATATACGGCATAATGCCAAAATCTTCCGTGAGAAGCTGGCCGTTTGGGCGACGGAGCGCTTGACATGAACGCGCTGGTAACAGGCGGCGGCGGATTTCTCGGCAAGGCGATCGTTCGCCGTTTGCGCGCGCGAGGAGATCGCGTCGCCAGCCTCGCGCGGAACCGGTATGCCGAACTCGACGCGCTCGGCGTCGTTCAGCATCGAGGCGACATCGCCGACGACGTTGCCGTAGCGCGGGCTGCCGTCGATTGCGACATTGTTTTTCATGTCGCGGCCAAAGCCGGGGTCGGTGGACGCTATCGCGACTATCATCGAGCCAACGTGGTCGGAACCGAAAATGTTCTGTCGGCCTGTCGCCATCACGGCATCGCGCGGCTCGTCTACACCAGTTCGCCCAGCGTGGTCTTCGATGGCCGCGACATGGCCGGCGTAGACGAATCGGTCCCCTACCCCTCCCACTACGAAGCCGCCTATCCGCAAACCAAGGCCGTCGCCGAGCGCATGGTTCTACGTGCCAACTGCGCGGCGCTGGCCACGGTCGCGCTGCGGCCGCATCTCATCTGGGGACCGGGTGACAACCACTTGATACCTCGCATCCTGGCTCGCGCCCGCGCCGGGCGGCTCCGACGTATCGGCACGGAATCGAAGCTCATCGACAGCGTTTACATTGACAACGCCGCCGACGCCCACCTTCAAGCGGCGGATCGCCTCGCGCCGACCTCGCCGGTCGCAGGCAAGGCGTACTTCATCTCTCAAGGCGAACCGATTCCGCTGTGGGATCTCATCAACCGCATTTTGCTCGCCGCCGGAATCGATCCGGTGACGCGCTCCATCCCCGCGGGATTGGCGTTCGCCGCGGGTCGGATTTTCGAGTTGATCTACGCCATCTTTCAACCGCGCGAGGAACCCCCGCTCACCCGCTTCGTCGCCCGCGAATTGACGACGGCCCACTGGTTCGATCTCTCCGCCGCACGGCGCGACCTGGGCTATGAACCGAAGATCTCGCTGGAAGAAGGATTAGAACGGTTGACGATTTGGCTCAGGAGTAGGTGATGCGTTATGTGGTGGAACGAAATCGTTCACGCGCTTGCGGTCGCGGCTCGTTTCAAGATCAGGACAACTTTACCATAAACCGATCCCTCTAGGTCGCGCAGGTCATGCTCGATGTCTTCCATACGGCCGAGTTTGCTGGTCCAACGGCCCGTTATGAGTTGCCGCGCAGCGTGTTTGGGAACGTCAGAGGCATCGGCGAAAAGGGCGATCTTCTCAAAACTCGGTTCTAAATCGTCCTTCTCGCATGGAACATAACCAAGGAGACCAAACGCCGCTTGAAAGGCGGTCAGAGTGGTCTCGCGAGGGGCATCGGGCGGCCAATACTCTTGTACGAGATCGGGGCCGGGCCACCACCATCGGCTCGCGTCACCGAAGGCCCAAGCGATGCAATTATAATCCGAGTTTACGGGACTCGTGATGAGATAACCGCCCTTGGCCAAGGCAGGGAATGCCGTTTCGAGTGGATTTACCATCGGTAACCATGGTCCTTCGCCCAGACGAGCCAGGTGTCCACCATTCTAGGAATGTTGCCGGCGTCCTTGGCGCAGATCGGTTCGGCTTTCGTTAGCGCGCGGAGAGCTGCAAACCAGTGGGTATGATGCGCCTCTAAATCGCGCAGCAGCAAAGGGATCACCGCTGGCCCCAAGCCAATAATCTCTTGATAGGCCGGATGATTGCTCGCATCGGTCATCGAAGATAAGTAGGCCGTGTCCCGTTGCCAAATGGCCGACAGGCGAAGGAAGCGGTCCTCAAGCGAGTTTTCGGACGAGACGACTTCTTGTTTAGCCGGTTGGATGACCACTTGGCATCCCTCCGGCCAGTCGATGGGCTGGTCGGCGACGATTTGACCGTTGCGAATCGTTCCCGTGATTATTTTCATGGCATTGGCTCCGATGCGCGCTCGTTCCATCTATTCTACCGGATCTTGCAAACGTGTTGTACGCGGGGATAGGTGAAGGGATAGGACGAGAGAGGGGAAACGGACACGAGCCGTTTGCGGTTCGGTGTCGAACTCGCACGCGGCTCGTTCGGTTTGATCTACGGCTTCTCGAACAGGTTATCTTCGAGTTTCTCGGACAATTTGACCTCGGTAACTGTTGCCTCCACGAATAATTTATCGTCGCGTTTGATGGTAACTTTGTGGGCCACCATGATGCCGTCTACTTTCTTGTAATCTTCGTACAGAGTAACGGCGGTAAACTCTTCGCCCCCAGTCATCAGATTTTTGCCGCGTGTTTCCATTTTCACCAACAGATGCTTTTCCTTATCGAAGAACAAATTCACGTCTCGATAGCCTTCGCGTTCGACGCGAACGCCTACAGCCGCCCGGTCCCCGACCTTCACTTCGCCGAGTGTCGACAACTTGTAGGCTTTTTCTTTCAGACAAATCAAGTGGGCGATGTTTCCGGCGTTCAGCTGCTCCTTTGCTTCGGTGAGCGTGTCGTCCTTCAACTCTTGGGTATTGTCGGCGATTTTCATCCACGCCTTGTCGCTGGCGAACACTTGAACGATGGAAATGTCTTGACCGGCGACCTTAAGCTCCAGCGCCGTGCGAAGGCGGTTGGGTAGCTGGGTCGAGGTCTCGCCGTTGAAATCGGCTCCATCGCCGAAGAGGTAAATTTTGCCTTTCGACTTGGCGACGCTGCCTTGGTGTTTCTTCAAAGCGTCGATGCCGCCGTGTGCCTTGAAGGCGCGCGAGACGATGTCGTGAACCGGGGCGTCCTCGGCAGCACGAGCGGGGAAGAGGATTGCGAGTACACCGACGACACCCAAGACTCCGAGCAGATTCCGCATGATCCATCTCCTGAATGAACGAAAGTCGCGCCCGACGAATGGTGGCGACCGTTATCCCTCTATTCGTTCGACATCTTTCGATCTTTATCGGCCTTCGCTGGATTCGTGAACACGGACGCGCACCACTTTGCGGTTGCCGACGCGGACGATGAGGCCGGATGCGACCGTCGCCGTGGCGTTGACATCGGTGACTTTTTCGCGTTCGGGACCAATGGTCACGCCACCGCCCTGAATGAGTCGCCGCGCTTCTTTATTGCTCGGTGCCAGTTGCAGCGCCACCAACAGTTTCGAGACCGGCATTTTGCCGTCGCTCAGCTCGGCGGGCGACAAAGACACTTCGGGTATCTCGGAAGGGTCTTGTTTGTTGGTGTTGCGCTTGATCCATTCCGACGCCGCCTCGACTCCCGCCGCCTCGCCGTGATAGAAACGAACGATGTCGCCGGCCAGGGTCATCTTGGCTTCGCGCGGATGGGTTGCTTGGGCATCCGCCAACCGAGCGATCTCGTCTGCCGGACGGTCGGTCAACAGCGTGAGCCATTCGCGCATCAGCGCATCGGGAATGCTCATGGTTTTGGCGAATTGATCGTATGCGGAATCGCCGACACCGACGTAATTGCCCAAACTTTTACCCATGCGCCGTTCGCCGTCGAGACCGCGCAGAATCGGCAGCGTCAGGCACACCTGCGGTTCTTGCCCCGCGTCTTCTTGCAAACGCCGCCCGACCATCAGATTGAACAACTGCTCGCTACCGCCCAGTTCGATATCGGCGTGAATCGCCACGCTGTCGTGCCCTTGCATCAGAGGATAAAGACACTCGTGCAAGTAGATTGGAATCGAGGGTTCCGCGCGAAAGCGTTTGGTGAAGTCGTCGCGCTCCAACATGCGCTGCACGGTGATCTTGCTCGTCAGGGCCAATACGTCCAGAAAGCTCATCTTGCCGAACCAATCGCCGTTATGAACGACTTCGGCTCGGTCGATATGGATAACCTTGCTGACTTGCTTGAGATAATCGCGCGCGTTGGCGGCGACCTGCTCCGGCGTCAAGCGGGCGCGCGTCTGGTCGCGCCCGCTGGGATCGCCGACGAGGGCCGTGTAGTTGCCGATAATGAGGACCGCTCGATGGCCTAATTCTTGAAAGACTCTCAGCTTGCGCAGCGGCACCGTATGGCCCAAGTGTACGTCGATGCCCGTCGGGTCGATTCCGTACTTGACGCGCAGCGGCCTGCCGGTCTGTACGCTGCGTTCGAGTTTGCGCACCAGCTCGGCTTCCGGCACGATCTGCTCCGCGCCGCGACGCACGATCTCCAACTGCTCGGCGACACTCTTCACGACCGTTCTCCACGGGGAATGGTTTTAGTTATACATTTGGAATCGACCGACCGCATCGAAGGCATGTCGAAAGTGGACGATGCGCGGTTCGCTTCGATCTTCGGGCCAGCTGAGCGCGAGGACATCGAAGCGCGCGGCGCATTCGAGAAGGTGGTGTTCCTGCAAGTAACAGACGGCGAGGCGAGTCAATCGGCGCTGTTTGGCGTCGTCCACGGAGGCGGCGGGACGGTCGAGGTCGTCGGAGCCGGTGGAGCGTACCTCGACGAACACGATGCAACGTCCGTCGAGCGCGATCAGATCGAGTTCGCCGTGCGGACAAACATAGTTTCGCGCCAAGATGCGAAAGCCGAGCCGGCGAAGAAAGCGCGCAGCGGCGCGTTCGGAACGAGTCCCAAACCAGCGCCGCCACCACGGTTTTTTCGCCGACTCAAGGGGCATGGCACACCCCGAACGAAACATTAAGCCGTCGTCGACGCCTTGGCCTTCGCCCGAGAAGATTTTTTCGTGGCGGCCTCGTTCTTGGGCTTGCGCTCGCGCAAGCGCGTCGCCTTACCGACCCGATCGCGCAGGTAGTACAATTTGGCGCGGCGGACTCGTCCGGTTCGCTTCACCTCGATCTTGGAGATCCTGGGCGAATGCAGCGGGAATTGCCGTTCCACTCCCTCGCCCTGCACGATGCGGCGAACGGTGAACATAGAGCGCATGCCTTCTCCGCTGCGGGCGATGACCACGCCGCTGAACACCTGCACGCGCTCTTTTTGGCCTTCGAGAATCCGCTGATGAACATCGACAGTATCGCCGATCTCAAATTGTGGGACTTCTTTTTTAAGCCCCGATTCCTCCACCTGGGCGATCAATCGATTCTTCATGATTATCCCTTTCACTCGTCGTTGATGTTGGTTCGCATTCGATCCGAGGCCGCCTACTCCGGAGCGACGATTGCTCCTGTCGCCAGCGGGCCACGGCTCCATGATCTCCGCTCAGCAGTACGTCGGGCACGGCCATGCCGCGAAAAACGCGAGGCCGAGTGTATTGCGGGTACTCCAAACGGCCGGGAGCGTTGTGCGACTCCTCGGCCAAACTCTCCGGATCGCCCAACACGCCGGGAACATATCGTATCATCGTGTCGATCAGCACCATGGCGGGCACCTCGCCGCCATTGCACACAAAATCGCCGATGGACACTTCGCGCGGCCGAAGCCCCAAGCGAATGCGCTCGTCGAAGCCCTCGTAACGGCCGCACAATAACAAAAGCCGCCGCTGTTGCGACAGCTCTTTTACCAGAGGTTGCGTTAGCCGTTCGCCGGTCGGCGTCAGCAGGATCGGCAAACCCGATTCGGTCGTCTGAGCGCGGACGGCTTCGACGGCGGCAAAGATCGGTTCGGGCATCAACACCATGCCCGGACCACCGCCAAACGGGCGGTCATCGACGCTCTTATGCTTGCCTCGCGCCCAATCGCGGATATTCCACAGGTGAATCTCGACGAGGCCGTTTTGAAGCGCCAACTTCAAAAGGCTCTGCGTCAGATAGCCTTGAAAGATCTCCGGAAACAGCGTCAGAACGTCGAAACGCATGGCATATTAGGCGGTCGGAGCAGCCGGTGCCTCGGCGGCGGCCGTCGCTTGTTTCTGTGCCTTCTTTCGAAATTTCTTGACCAACACCGCGACGTTGTCCGAGGGCTGCGCGCCAACGCTCGTCCAATAATCGACGCGATCCAGCTTCAGCTTGACGCGCTCGTCGGTGTTCTTGACCATCGGATCGTAGGAGCCGAGTTCTTCGATGACGCGCCCGTCGCGCGGCTGGCGTCCATCAATGGCCACAATGCGATAGTAGGGGCGATGCTTGCGCCCCATCCGTTTCATGCGAATACGAACAGCCACGATTTCACCTTTCTGGGGTTTCCGTCTTTACCGAGCGGGGGGCGTTAGCCCCCTGAGCGAAACTCAGGGGGCTGACGCCCTCCGCTCTGAAATACTCTATCGTCGTTTACGCTTATTCTTCCGTTCCTTTGCACGCTCTTTGGGACTCTTGCGATGTCCCGTATCACCCTTTTTATTAAATACCTTCGCTCCCGGCATGAAGGCTCCCTTTTGCCCCATGCCCGTAACCATCTTGACGCGCTCCCAAATGCTCATCTGAGCCATCTTGCGCATCACCTCGCGCATCTGAGTGAATTGTGCGAGAAATTGCTTGATTTCAGGGGGTTCCGTCCCGCTGCCGGCGGCGATGCGACGGCGACGATTGATGTCGATAACGTCGGGATTGCGCCGCTCTTCCTTCGTCATCGAGTCGATCATGCCCTGAATGCGCGCGAACGATTTTTCGGGGTCTTCGTCTTCGGGGATCATCTCGCTCATGCCGGGCATGCTGCCGAGAAGATCCTTGATCGGTCCCATCTTCTTCATCTGCTCGAACTGCTTGCGGAAGTCGTCGAGCGTGAAGTCGCCCTTCTCCAGCTTGCGCTGCTGCTCCAGCCGTTCTTCTTCGCTGATCTGCTGCTGGACCGAAGCCACTTTTTCGACCAGCGACAAAATGTCGCCCTGACCGAGGATGCGCTGGGCCATCCCTTCGGGGCGGAACTCTTCCAAACGGTCGAGCTTCTCGCCGACGCCGATAAACTTGATCGGCACTTGCGCCACGGACTTGATCGACAACGCCGCCCCGCCGCGTGCATCGCCGTCCATCTTGGTGAGGATAACGCCATTGAGATCGAGCGCCTCGTTGAACGCTTTGGCGCTGTTGACGGCGTCTTGGCCGGTCATGGCGTCGCAGACGAAAAACACCTGATCGGGCCGGCAATGGCGGTCGATCTGACGCAACTCGTCCATCGGCATTTCATCGACGTGAAGCCGACCGGCGGTATCGAGAATCACGGTATCGAGGAGATTCTTTTTGGCGTGATCGAGCGCGCGACGGCAGACATCGACGGGATTGACGGGGGGCGATTCGCTGTAGACCGGCACACCGATCTGTTCGCCGAGTACCTTCAGCTGATCGACGGCGGCGGGACGCTGCAAGTCGGCGGCGACGAGCATCGGCTTACGGCCTCGTTCCCGCAGCGTGAGGGCCAACTTGCCGGCCGTGGTCGTCTTACCCTGCCCCTGAAGACCGCACAGCATGATGACGGTCGGTCGATCCTTGGCGAAAGGGAAGCCGGTGTCAACCGGACCCATCAGGGCGACGAGTTCGTCGTAAACGATCTTGAAGATCTGTTCGCTGGGATCGAGCGTGCGCAGCACTTGCTGGCCGATGGAGCGCTCGGTGACGCGCTTCACGAAGTCGTTGGCGACGGTGTAATTGACGTCGGCATCGAGCAGCGCGCGGCGGACTTCCTGCATGGCGTCGCGGACGTTGGCTTCGGTGATGCGTCCGCGTCCGCGTAGCTTTTTCAGGGCTTCGCTCAGATTGCGTTGAATACCTTCAAACATAGCCTCGCCTCTGCACCCCGGCCTATCGGGTAAGCCCCTTATTATAAGAAGTGCCCCACAAGTTGCAACGGCTCGCCATACCGAGAAAACGGTCGGCGGCAAGCGCGTCCTCTCAATCGGACGTCGAGCCGTGCCTTTCTCGTCCGCTCTGGTTTGTCACTTCAAGCGTCGTCGCAACTCTTCCAATTCTCGTTCGAGTGCCTTGGCCCGTTGCTCGGCATTCTTGGCGCGTTGCTCGGCATTCTCGGCGCGCAGGCGCTCCTCCTTCGCTTGCAGACGTGCCACATCGAGGTCCGCTTGCAGCTCGGCCGGCAGCGGTAACAGTTTGCCCCGATACCAATAACGCACCCATCGGTCCAGCAACGCCAGCTCCAAGTCCAGCTCTGGGATCGCATAGCGTCCTTCGGCGTTGGGCTTGACCGAGACGTAGCGTTTGCCCTTGAGATGATACAGCGTCAGTTCTTGCTCGTCGGGATAAAATGTCAGATAGTACGGGACTTTCAACTCTTTCTCATACTTGTCGTAGTTATCGTCGTAGTCCTTGCGCTTGTTACTTTTGGAAACGTATTCCAGCATCCAAAACGGCTCGGCATCTTGGGTGGGCACGTTGAAGCTACCGTCCGCTTCGATCGGTTCGTCGTGGAGGACCACCATATTGTCGGGCACGACCTGGCCGGGCTTCTTTTGTCCGGGACGGGGATACTGAACGAGCAACTCGTTGAAGATTTGCACGTCCGGTCGTCGCGCGTGAACGAGGTCGAGGCTTTCCAGCGTGATCTTCCGCTGGGTGGCTTGTCCGGTCGCTTCCATGTGATGTTCCATGCCGAGGTTGCGCAAATACTCCCGCGCATACTCGGCGTAGCTCACGTCGATGAGTTTGCGCGGCACAGACGTACTGGACATCGGTTTACCTCCTAATCCGAGTGAGATTCAGAGGTAATATAGCCGCGTTTCGACGCGGGAGGAAAGTGCAATCTCTCGGCAGGCGACTCGCTTTCGCCCGTTCGTTTTGATAGAAACAGGTGAAGATACGACCGAATCTCCATCCCAGGGAGGTACACCTTGAACCGCTCCCTCGCTGCCGTGTTGTTCGTCTTCGCTTTCACGCTGTTCACCAGCGCTTTGCTCCTCTTCATGATCGAGCCGATGATCGGCAAAATGATCACGCCACTCTTGGGCGGAACCCCGGCGGTCTGGAACACCTGCATGGTGTTCTTCCAAGCCGTACTGCTGGTCGGCTACGCCTACGCCCATTTCAGCACCTCGCTGTTGGGCGCGCGCAAGCAGGCCGTGTTGCACCTCGTTCTCCTCGTGGTTCCCTTCTTCTTCTTGCCCTTGGCCGTCAACCGCGATCTCATCAAAGGCGGTGAGAATCCCGTCTATAGCCTGTTGCTGCTCTTGTCGCTGACCGTTGGGATACCGATGTTCGTGGTCAGCGCCAGCGCTCCGCTGCTTCAGAAATGGTTCGCCAATACCTCCCACCCGTCCGCCGAAGATCCGTACTTCCTCTATGGCGCAAGCAACTTCGGCAGCATGCTCGCGTTAATCTGCTATCCGCTGATCGTCGAGCGCTATCTGCGATTGGGGCAGCAGAGTTTCGATTGGACGATCGGCTACGGACTCCTAGCCCTGCTGACGGCGACATGCGGCATCTTCCTCTGGCAGTCGCCAACCCATGCCGAATCGACCGCGCAAGCCGAGACGCGCAGGGACGAAGTCGCAAGTGAACCCTCGGATGCGATTCGAGCGAGCAAACACGACATTCGCGGCGGCAGACGACGGCAATGGCAGGACTTGAGTCGTCCGCACGCCGATTTCGAGAAGCCAACGACGCAGGACGTTCCGACGCTTTCTGGCCCGGTGACTTGGCTGCGGGTGCTGCGTTGGGTGGCTTTGGGGTTCGTCCCGTCGAGTCTCATGCTCGGAGCGACGACCTATATCACCACCGATATTGCCGCCATCCCCCTGTTGTGGGTCACGCCGCTAGCCCTGTATCTCCTGAGCTTCATCATCGTCTACTCGCGCGTCCCGCAATGGGTCCACAAGGCGATGATTCTCGTCGTGCCGCTGTTGGTGCTGGGACAGCTGTTCTTCATGCTTTCGGGTTTGACGACGCGGAACAATTGGATCGCTTGGAGTTTGTCCCTGCATCTGTCCACGCTCTTCGTGGCGGCGATGGTTTGTCACGGCGAGTTGGCTCGAGATCGTCCCGCCCCCAAACATTTGACCGCATACTTCTTGTGGATGTCCGTGGGTGGTGTGTTCGGAGGTTTGTTCAACGCCTTGGCCGCGCCGCTAATCTTCCGCGACCTTACCGAGTATCCGCTGGCGCTGATGTTGGCGTGCTTTCTGGCACCTCCTCTAAGTCCCTTCAAGGAGAGCGTTTGGAGCCGACGATTCGATCTCGCCCTGGCCTGCTGTTTTGTGCTGATTGGAGGAGGGCTGATCGGGCTGCGCATCGCCGATAAGAACCTCTCGTTCGGCGAAATCGCTACGGGACCGTGGATATGGCAGGCGTCGGCGTTGGGCCTGGGGATCGCCCTCGGCGCGCTCGGCATTCTTCGCGCCAAGCAAAGAAATGTCGATAATTGGATGGATCTCGCGTTGCCCTTGGGCTTGGGACTACTGTTCGTCGGACTCTCGTGGGGCTTGGTATCCAAGGCGATCTATCCGCGCGTGGAGCAGCTCGGCGGCTTGCTGCATCTCGATGTGAAACGATTTGTCGCCATCCTCGGCTTTGGCGTGCCGATTGTCTTGGGTTACACGTTCGTCGAACGCCCGTTGCGCTTCGGCCTCGGCGTCGGGGCCGTCCTTCTCTCCGCCGGTTTTTGCGACATCTTTAACGATAGCGTGACCCATCAAGAACGCAGTTTCTTCGGCGTTCTCAAGATCGTGGATACATCGTTCTCCTATCGACGCGAACAATTCGACCTGCGCCGTCTCTACCACGGCACGACCCTGCACGGCATGCAATTCCTTTCACCGCTCGATCGTCGCGATCAGCCGTTGAGCTACTACCATCGAACTGGCCCCATCGGCGCGGTGATGATGCAATACAACGGCGAGGACACTCCCGCCGACAAGATGAACCTCGCCGTCATTGGTCTCGGCACCGGCACGATGGCCTGCTATGCCCGTCCCGACCAAAACCTAACCTTTTACGACATCGACCCGATTGTAAAGCGCTTCTCGTTCGATCCGGGCGACAACGAACCGTTCCCGTTCTTCACTTACGTTCAAGATGCGCGCAAACGCGGCGCGAAGCTAGACCTGGTGCTGGGCGACGCGCGCCTGACAATGGAGAAAAAACAACTAGAAGAATCGCAAAAGTACGGCGTAATTGTCGTCGATGCCTTTAGCTCCGATGCCATCCCCGTCCACCTCATCACCAGCGAGGCGATGCAAGTTTATCTCGACAAGATGAGCGACGACGGCTTGTTGTGCTTCCACATCTCCAACCGCTATCTCGACCTCAAGCCGGTGCTGTACAATCTGATGCAGGAGCGCGGCCTATCGGCTGTATATCAGAACGATTTGCGTCAAGACGACGATGGTACACCTTCCCTATTTGGCAAATACAGTTCGACCTGGGTGATTTTGTCGCGTCGCAAGGAACGACTGCAAAAGTTGCTCGATCTGAACGATTGGGAAGATCGCCGCGCCGACGCGCTCCTCTCGATGTGGCCGGTCTCGCTGTGGCCGGACAACAACACGAGTTTTGCCGCCGCCGGGATGATGATGCGAAATCTACTGAACGACGAATTCTGCAAGCGCCCCTCACAATGGTTTCCTTTAGAGCCAGAAAACGATTGGCCGGACCTCGACTCCGTGGGCGTGTGGACGGACGATTACTCGAATCTGTTCAGCGTTTTCTCCTGGCGCTAGGGTATCTTCCGAGTTCGGGTCGGCAGCGTAAAACGGGGAGCGTCGCATCCCTCTGCTGACGCTGACCGCTCCGCTTGAGTTTTTGCGAATTGACCATTGACCGCTCGGAAGAGACGGATTAGTCTTAAGCTGTTGTTGGTTCCCTCCACAAGACCACCACTTTTCGCAGCCGCTTCCCACCTGTCGCGGTTCGTCGCGGAAAGTCGCGTGAGTGCAGCAAAGGAGAGAGTATCATGCTCGGACTGTTCGGATCGCATCGGGGGCCGCTGTGCGACGGCCTCTCGCGCCGCGATTTCATGCAAGCCGGCGCGCTCGGCCTCGGCGGGTTGACCCTGGCCGACCTATTACGAAACCGTGCCGCCGCCGCCGCGAGCGGTAAATCTACGCGCAACACCTCGGTGGTCTGGCTCTGGCTTGGAGGCGGGCCAACCCACATCGAGACATTCGACCCCAAGATGTCGGCACCCGCCGAGTTCCGCAGCGTCGTGGGCGCGGTCAAAACCAATGTGCCGGGCATCGAGCTGGGCGGCGTCTTCCCGAAGATGGCGCGCGTCGCCGACAAGATGGCGTTCGTGCGCTCGTTCGCGCATCGCAACTCCGGCCACGGCGGCGGAACGCACTGGGTGATGACCGGCTACGATTTTCCACCGGCCGACAACGGACAGGCTCCGATCAAGCCCGGTCTCGGCTCGATTCTGGCTCGCCATCGTGGAGCCAACAATAGCCAAACCGGCTTGCCGACTTATGTGCGGCTGAGTGGCATCCTCGGCGACGGTCCCGCCTGGCTCGGCTCGTCGTATGCACCCTTCGATGTCGGCGGCAGTGCGCGCGGCAACATGGACCTCAAGGTTGCCCTCGACCGCTTGTCCGACCGCCGATCACTGCTAAAGACGTTCGACACCGTCGACCGTTCTCTCGACCGAAGCGGCCTCATGCAAGGCTTGGATAGTTTCGAGTCGCAGGCATTCGAGTTGATACTCAGTCGGGCGCGCGAGGCATTCGATGTGACGCGCGAAGATCCCCGCACGCGCGATGCCTACGGTCAGGGACTCGGGCAACAAATGCTCATGGCGCGTCGTTTGTGCGAGGCGGGCGTCGGCTTCGTGACCATGCACTTCGGCGGCTGGGACATGCACGGCAACATCGAAGCGGCCATGAAGCAGCTTGGCCCGCAAGTAGACCGCGCCGTGTCCGCCTTCGTGAACGACACCTCGGATCGCGGTTTGGACCAAGACATTCTGTTGGTCATTACCGGCGAGTTCGGCCGCACGCCGCGCATCAACGGTAGCGCGGGCCGCGATCACTGGGCACCCTTGTCCACCCTGGCACTCGCGGGCGGCGGTCTCAAGATGGGCCAAGCCATCGGCGAATCCACCGCCAAGGCCGAGACGCCGAAAACAACGCCGATCACGCCCCTGGATCTGATGGCCACGGTATTTCACGTTCTGGGCGTGCCGAGCGATCTGCACTATAAGGATCAGAGCGGTCGTCCCACGCCGATGAACGACGGCGGCAAGCCCATCGCCGAGTTGGTATGAAGCAAAGCGAAGAGGCGATCCGAGAAGCCCCTCTTCCCTCTCCCCTTGTACTCAGGGGGAGAGGGGTTGGGGTGAGGGGGTAATTTTTCGAGCATTCTCGCCCCTCACCATTCGACGCCCAGCATCAGACAATTCAAACCGCTGCCGATGCCGAGGAAGCCGACGCGGTCTCCGGGGCACAGAAACTCGCGCTCCTCCGCCAGCGCCGCCGTCAACGGCAGCGAGACAGTTCCCATATTTCCCAGATATTGATACGTCGAAAACTCCTTTTCCTCGGCGATGCCTAACGCCTTGAGGATCGAATCGCGGTGGCTGGCTCCGACTTGATGGCAAATGACCTTATCGACCGAATCCGCGGCCCATCCCATGCCGGCCAGGAAGGCGCTCCAGGAGCGCAGACCCAATTCGACGCCGTGGCGAAGGACGGCGGCAGCGTCGGTGGAGGCGAACGGCCGCAATGCTTGGCGCATTCCCTCTAAACCCCATCGGCAAAGTCCATAGTGTTGCGGAGCGGCTTGCATGGTTCCTCCAATCACGCGGCGGCGCGGCGGTGTAGCGAAGGAACCATCGGTGACGAGGACGGCCACGGCTCCGGAGCCTCCGGTCAGCGTGGCCAGCGATTGAACGAAGACTTCCATGCTGCGCGCTTCCAGCATTTTCTCGATCGTAATCTCATTGATGTCCCGGGCCGTTTCGCACGAGACGACCAGCCCGGCGCGGATCTGTCCCAACTCGATGCGATTGGCCACGTCCACGATGCCGTTGAGAACACCGAGGCAGGCGTTGCTGATGTCGTAAACGATTTCGGGACGAACGCCCAACTCGGCGGCGACGCGGCAAGCGGTGGCCGGTTCAAACTCCTCGCGGCAGACGGCCGTGTAGATCACGGCGTCCACGTCTTCCGGCCGCACATTCGATTGCGCCAACGCCTTGCGGCCCGCCTGCACCGCCCCGCGCGACGGCGGATAGCCCGGCTCCCACCAGCGCCGTTCGACAATGCCGGTCAGCGCTTCCAACTGTCCCTCCGACACGCGCAGCGCCTCATATACCGGACGCAGCCTCGCTTCCAGCTCCTGCGTGGTGACAACCACGGGTGCTAACTCATAACCGATGGCATCGAGGAATACACGAGAGTATTTCATTTTTTAGCTGTCAATAGTCGGTAGCCAGTAGCCGGTAGTCAGTAGTAACGTAGTATCCGTCTCTGCTACTGCCTACCGGCTATCGTCTATTCTCAAGGAGAAATCGTTCATCTGATAGATAATTAAGCCATCGACGAGCAAATATCCGTCGGCGGTCAGGGTGCGTGTGGCGTCGTCGCGGGAGGTGATGACCGCCTGCACCGTGACGAGTTTGTTGCTCGGCACGACTTGGCCGCGATAGCGCCAGCGGTGCGGCTTGGCGGGGCAAGCCAAGAAGCGGCCGAGGCGCGCATCCGGCCAAAGCTCCGCCGCCGCCGCTTTGAGTAATTGCAAGAACGCTTCCAAGCCAAGCGAGCCGGGCCATACCGGATCTTGGTAGAAATGCGCCTGGAAGAACCACTCGTCCGGGTTGACCGTTTTGCGGCCTTCGATGAACCCCAGTCCGTGCGTTCCGCCCTCCGGCGCGAAGCATTCGATGCGATCGATCATGCGGAGGTGATCGTCGGGAAACGGCGCTTGGCGCGGGTAATCGAAACTTCGTCCCGCGGGTAAGTCGAAAGGTTTCACTTCGCGGATGCCGACCTGCTGTGCCAGGGCTTCGCGGGAGAAGAAGCCAAAGGTCGTCTGCCCGCGATAGACCGACTGCGAGCCGCGCCGCACGTCGAAATCGTAGTTTTGGATAATCATCCCGCCCGAAGAAGACACGCGCTGAAGACAAACGCGGGTTATCAGTGTGCCGGCGTTGGCCATCACCGGCTGCAACAACTCGGCCTCGCCTTCGAGATTGCGAAAGGCGAGATCGGTTGGACTGGTTAACGCCGACCCGGCGTAGGCAGCCAAGAATCCACACGATTGTAAGGCGATTTCCAGCAGTACGGCGAACGGCACGATCGGCTGCCGCTCGGAAGCGAAGTACCAGGCATCGGGAGGAACATCGTATTCCGTTTCGATCCGGCCGCCGGCGACCATCTTGTATTGCTCGGCCTCGATGCGTTCGACGCGATCGAGAAACGAGAACGGCGGGCCGGGCAGTCGCGCCACGAATCGCCCTTCATCGAAAGCCCGATAGGGTTCGCCGAAGGCGTCGGACGGTTTGCCGGTGGCGAAGGCGAGAATGTGTTGACGAGAAAAGGAGGCGGATGGTCCCTTGCTTGCGCCGCGGGCTGGTGAGGTGGCGCGCCAGCCATCGGCGATTGCTTCGCGCGTAAGGCCCGTCAGACGCACCGACATATTGGTAATCTCAACGATCAACTTTCCGTCGGCATACATCAGCGCGTCGGCCAGCGCGTACGGTTCCGGTCGATAGCCGCGCTCCTTCAAAATCACTTCGTAGGTGACGGTGCCCGTCGCCGCCGTCACTTGACCGCGGCACTTCAGAACGCTGGCCACGCCGGGGACAGGCTCGCATACCACACCTTCCAGGTCTGCAATCCAGCCGAGACGCAACAGGTAAACTCGCAGCGTATGCAGGCAGCACTCGTACATCAGTGTGCCGGGCATGACGCAATCGTCCACGAAATGGCAAGTCAAAAACCAGGCATCCGGCACGATGTCGGCCTCGGCGCGGAGGATGCCGATCCCGAAGCGTCCGCCCTTGGGATCGAGATGCGATACGCGGTCGACGAGTTTCATGCGGCCGCCCGGCAGTCGCAATCCCTCCGGCAAACGGCGACCGGCGAAGAGCGAGCCGAAACAGCCTTCGGGATCGCCGGCCCGCAGGGCGTCCAGTTGTTCGGCGCTGTACGATTCCTTGCCCAGAGGAGGCAACTCGGAGGCATCGTCGGGCTGAATGCCGGGCAGGGGGCGCGTGTCGAGGGTCGTCTGCACGACGCCTTTGCCGGCCGCTAACTCCTCGGCGGTGAAGAATCCGGCGCAGCCGTTTTTCATCGTCAACAACGGCTCGCCGTCGACGCTGCCGTCGAACTGAAACTTGAACAGATAGGTATCGCCCTGACGGAAGAAGCGTTCGATGCGTATGTCGTAGCGGATGACCTGTCCGGGACGGGGCAGACCGCGATGGAAGGTCACCGCCGCGTCGAGCAGACGGTAAACGGCATGGCCGCGCGTCTGAAAGTCGATGCCAAGATACGCCGACAGAAACAAATCGGCCTGTCCCGCCTCAATGGCGACGCAAGTGGCGATGCGATCTCCGTCGAGATACCACGCGCCGGGGTGAATGTCGTGTTCGGTAACGACGCGGCCCGACGTGAGTGAACGCGGCTCGCCCTCGACCGTGAGGATGCGATCGACCAGCATCAACGGTTCGTCCGGCAGCCGAACGCGCGTGGGGTGATTGTCGATGGCGGCGAAATCGGGACCGAGAACGCGACCGATGGAACCGATGGCAAACTCCAGACAGAGAGCGCGATCGAACGCCACCACCGAGCGGGGGGCGTCAGCCCCCTGAGTCACCACTGAGCGGGGGGCGTCAGCCCCCTGAGTCACCACTGAGCGGGGGGCGTCAGCCCCCTGAGGTTGAACGGAGAAATCGGCGGGCCGACGCCCACCGCTCGCCAGGAAGTGGTCGGATAATCGAGCCTGAAATTGAAGATTGTCCATCAAGCCGCGCTGAAGTGTGGCGGCCAGACGCAAATAAGCCGCGTGAGCCTCGCCCGTTGCCTGGCGTGAGGCCACAATTTCCCCTATCGACGTAGACAATTCGCCTCCCGAGTTCGCCGCCTCGAACGACAACGGCGGCGAAACAGCTGCCGGCTCTGGAACGGCGACGGGAACGGAGGGGATCGCCACGCGATGGTTCGTCTCTTCTCTGACTGGTTGAGTTGTCTCGGCCGTTGGATTTTCCACCACGAACGGCGCGCCGCCCACCGGCACGCTCAATAATCGTCTCTCGACCGGCGGATGGACAACGCGGGGCATCGGCTCCGGGACGTACAACCGCGACAGATCGACCGCCACGCGCTCGGCGCACAGGTGCGCCAACACGCGCAAAACCAGCGAAACACCGTCGCTTCCGGCGACCGAGGCCGAACGTGCCCGATGGGGTCGGTCGCCGAGAATCGCATCGATGGTGCGCGTGCAAGATGCTCCCGGTCCCATCTCCAAAAAGATGCGCACCCCATCGCGGTAGGTGGCTTCAATGACAGCGGGGAAATCGACCGTGTCGAGCGCCTGGGCCAGGATGGCGTCGGCGGCGGTGTCGGAAGTCAACTCGTAGGAGCGGGCCAGCGCCGTGCTGTAGAAGCGGATACCCGGTTGCGGCGAGGTCGGCAGACGGTGCAGCGCGCGATACGCCTCCGCCACTTCGCGGACCACCGGACAGTGGACGGTCGATGTCTCCTGCAGCGGCAGAAATTGGCAGCCCAGCCGTTCGACCAGCGTTTGCACTTCCCCTCGGTCGCCGCCGACCACACATTCGCGCGGCGTGTTGATGAGGAGCAAATAGGCCCGCTTCAAACCGGAGAGCGCGCTGCGCACCGCGCTGGGGCCACGGTCCACGATTCCCGTCGTCCACTCGACGGGGACATCGGGCGGCAGTCGCCATGCTTTCCGCGCGGCGTCGCACGGACCCGCCAAATCGGTGACAAAGAGCGGCGAGGCGTTCATGGCGCGCAGCATGGCATCGCGATCCGTCCAGCCGCGCAGAGCAAACAAGGCGGCCGATTCACCCAGGCTGTTGCCGATGGCCGCATCGACGCGCACGCCGAATCGACGCACCACGTCGGTGAGCAAACTACCGAGCGTCACCTGCCCGAAAATGCGCTCGAACACCGACGGCGCGGGTTTTTCGCGCCCATTCCAGAAGATTTTTGAGAGATATTGACTAAACAGATACTCATTTTCGCCGTCTTGGCGGCGAAGGATTTCCGGCCAATGAACGGCAACATCGCGGCCCATGCCGGGGTAATCGTTGCCGGAACCGGGGTAGACGAAGGCGACGCGGCCCGTGCGTCCCAACGGTATCGGAGAATAAAACACTCGATCGCGCTGGGCCGGTCGGAGCGATAGGGGACGCGAGGGGTCGTCGCGGAGAGCGCGGAGAACTTCGTCGATCTGTTCGACCAACTCCACGCGGTCGCGCGCCACCAACGACACGGCCAAAGGCATCGAGGAAACCAATGGATTTTTCTCGAACCAAGAGCGCGCCAATTCGCTCAGGGCGGCATCCGGCGAGGCTCCGAGATGGCCGCGCAATCGTTCGAGCCTCTCGATCAGAGCGCGGGGTTCCCTGCCTTCGACGACGAACAGCGACTCGCTCGCCTGTCCCAACGGATGTTGACGATCCGAACGATCCAGGCCAGCGGCCTGCTCCCACGCTTCGACAACGACATGAACGCAATTGCCGCCCACGCTCATCGAACCGACGCCGGCGCGGCGGGGACCAGCGGCGCGGTCGCGCAGCCAGTATTGCGGTTGAGCGAGCGAGAGAAAGCGATTTTCTCGATCCGTTAATTCCTCGCGCTCGCGTTCCAGATGACGCAGCGGCGGCAAAATCTGTTGGTCGAGACAGAGACAGGCTTTCAACAGTGAGGCGAATCCCGACGCCGCCCCGGTGTCTCCGAGGTCGGCCTTGGCGCTGCCCAGCGCCGGCGCGGAATCGGCAAAGAAAGTGGAAAGGGCGCGGGTCTCGTTGGTGCGGTCGTCGCCCGCCATCTCGACGTATCCCACCGAGGCGGGATCGACCTCGGCTTCGATATAGGCGCGCTCCAAGGCCAATTCACATGTAGCGGCCACGCCGATCCCCTTGATGACGGCGTGGATCGTGTCGCCGTCGCGCACGGCGTCGTCGAGCCGTTTGAGAACGACGGCGGCCGCGCCTTCGCCGGGCATCGCGTTCTCCGAATAGGGTCGAAGCGCATGAGCGGCCAACACCGTGCGCACGTCGCCGGCAAGATCGACCGCGCCCGCAATCGCGCAATCGGTCTCACCTTGTTGCAACGAGCGAACGGCGGCCTCCAAGGCGCGCAGGCCGGAGCTTTCTTCGCTGCTGATCGTGAAACTGGGGCCGCCGCAATGGAACTCGCGCGCGATGCGGCTGGCCACGATGCTGCCCAGCGATCCCATCGTCCGACTGGCGGTCAATGGTGGTCCCGCCGCGTCGCGCAGCTCCGGCGGGAGCGACCAACGGAAGTGAAAATTCGTGGTGTTCAGATCCAGACTCAGACCGACGAAGACGCCGGTATTCGCCCGGCGATCCTCGGAGAAGCCGGCGGCGTCGAGGGCGTCGGCGGCGACTTGGAGCATAAGCAACTGTTGCGGCAGCGTCTCCTGCAATTCGCGCGGCGGGATGCGAAAGCGATCCGCGCGAATCCTAAACTCCCGATCGACGTAATAGCCGGCGAACGTGCGCTCGTCGTACCCTTGTTCGCGGAACCACTCGCTCTCCGGCACGCCCCACCAATGCGGCGGCGAAGTTGGCGAGCCGTCGTTGTTGCCGCCAAGGAGACGCCGTTGCACCTCGCGCAGCGATTTCCACGGCCCAAAGTGCGCAGCCATACCCACCACAGCGATGGGGGATGCTACTCCGAGCGGGGGGCGTAAGCCCCCTGAGCCGACTCCGAGTGGGGGTGCGCC
>JAJXWW010000109.1 GCA_021781415.1 Planctomycetota bacterium | reverse complement strand
TGGAAGCCGCGGCGACGCTGGGCGCTGTAGCGCGCCAGAGCTTCTTCGATGATGGGCAACGCCGCCGACGCCGGTTGCATCTCATCGACTTCGACGGCCTTGCCTTCCAACAGCTTGTAGTCTTGGAAGAAGCGGCGAAGCATGGTAAGGCGATGGACCGGCAATTCGTTGGCGTCGCGGAAGCCGTTGTACTCCGGATCGTGGACGGCGACGGCCAAGATTTTATGGTCCTTCTTGCCGCTGTCGATCATGGTCATCAGGCCGATGGCCCGCGCGTTCACGAGGGTCAGCGGAGCGACGGCCTCTTGACAGAGAACCAACACGTCGAGCGGATCGTCGTCCTCGGCCAAGGTCTGCGGGATAAAGCCGTAATTGGCCGGATAGTAGACTGCCGAGTAGAGAATGCGATCCAACTTCAACATGCCCGTTTCTTTATCCAGCTCGTATTTCACGCTGGAGCCCATGGGAATTTCGACGACGGCGGTGAACTCGCTGGGCAAGTGTTCGCCGGGTGTTACATCGTGCCATGCGTGTGTCATCCGCAGCCTCTTCTCGTAAATCCACTATTATCCAGCGACGGGATGTCGAGGACATACAACATAAGTGAGTCGAATCCACCGAGTATCCTACAGAAGCGGGAGGATACTGGCAGGGTGAAGCGCCAGTCCAAGCGTCTTCCCGCCGAAAGCAGAGAAAATACAAAGAACGAACCCCATTCTCAGGCGAGTGGAGCAGCCGCTTCTCTCCTCTCTCCTGTGTACAGGGGGGAGGGAAAGATCCCAGAGTAGCGTGCCGTACTGTCGAATGCCTTCGGTTTTCCCGAGCCATCGATCCACAGCTTTCTTTATGCAAGAGAGGATTCTTCCATGAGCAGCCGAGCCGCAGTCGAATATCGTTACGAAAAACTCACCTGGCCGGAGATCAACGACGCCGTCGATCTGGGCAAAGTCTGCATCGTGCCCTGCGGCGCAGTCGAGCAGCATGGGCCGCATCTACCGCTCGACGTGGACATCATCTGCCCCACCGAGATCGCGCGCGGAGCGGGGCGATCCGTGCCGGAGAAAATGCTGGTGCTGCCCACGGTATGCTACGGCTACACAGGCCACGTGATGGACTTTCCCGGAACCATCAACAACGATTTTGAACATTTCATGCACCACGTTCTCGACATCGTGAAATCGTTGGCCTATCACGGCTTCAAAAAAATCCTGCTGCTCAACGGCCACGGTTCCAACATGCCCAACCTCGATCTGGTGGCTCGCCGCGGCAATCTGGAGACCGATGCCGAGTGCATCTTGGCCGCCTGGTGGAATCTTCTGACGGTGGATAAGAACTTTCTGCCGAGTTGGCGCGAGAGCAAGTTTCCCGGCGGCTGCGCCCATGCCTGCGAGTTGGAAACGTCGTTGTATCTGTATCTCGACGGCGACAACGTTCGCCGCGATCTCATTAAAAACGGAGTTATTCGATTCAATGAAGAGAATAGTCCGTTTAACTGGGTCGATCTCTTCGCGGCCGGGCCGGCAACGGTTATCTCGTGGACCAGCAGCTATTCGGACACGGGCGTACTCGGTGAAGCCGAGTTGGCCACGACGGAGAAGGGGCGTCGCGCCTACGAAGAGGCCGTCAAGCAGCTGGTTCGCTTCGTGACCTGGTGGAAAGATCGGCCCAAGGACGCCCGCCGCGATCGCCATCGCAAACCCCCGACCATGCCTCTCCTGTGGGGTCAACGGCCAGTCGGCGGAGATTGATCGAAATTCGCCTCGGATAGGGTCTTCTCACCAGCAATCCGATCGGCAAGACGGGGGTGGCGGGGGGAGCCGATGCGGGGTTGACGTGGACGTACAGCTACGACGCGGCCAGCGAGCTGATTGGGGCGACGGAGACGAATGGCCAAAGTCAGACGCTGGTGCAGGCGTCTTATACTTGCAACTTTTGAGAACGGGATTTTCCGCCAAATACGACCGAAGTGAGGGAAAAGAAGACGGTCGCGGAATACGATTGGGCAGAAAAATGAACTGATATCCCACGGCACCTGGAATTGTAGCGACGATTTTGATCTGATGGAACCTTCGAGTTTCCTCGGAACGCTGCGGCGTTGCATTCCTCTTTGCCCTCTTATGGATTCGCAGGGCCTTCAGGATTGGCCGTGTCGGTGCTTCGCGCTGTGTGATCCTTCTCATATGCCTCCAATCGGGAACGAAACTCCTCTTTCTCGTCTTCGTTCGCGCGTTCGAGAGCGAGGCGTTGTTGTACGACGGCTTCGGAGAACTGACCGGCGGCGGCGAAGGCGGCGGCCAACGTATCGAGGCATCCGGCGTCTTGTCCCTGAGTCAGTTCGCACGCGCGGCGCGCGAACTCGATGGCACGAAGTGGATCGCGCAGCTCAGGGGGCGTGGCGGTCGACCATAGCCATGCCAGATTGTTGCAGGTGCGCGCGTCGTCGGGACGGAGACGGTGGGCCTCCAGATTGTCCGCGATAGCCTCTCGATAATGCCCCATCGCCGCGTGGATGCGTCCGCGATTGTGGTAGAGAACGACATCGCTGGGTTCCAGTCGTAATGCTTCGTTGTAATCGTTCAGTGCTGCGGCGTGGTCGCCGCGCTCAACGTTTAGGCCAGCACGATTGTAGAGCGGCAGCACGACGTGGGGAGCGGCGGCATGCGCGGCGGTGAAATCGGCGAGCGCCGCGTCGAGATCGCCTTTGCGCCGATGGGCGTTGCCTCGATTGTTCAGAGAGCCGGGGTGCTGGGGATGAAGTCGCAGCGCTTCGGTGAAGTCGGCGATGGCAGCATCCCACTGGCCGCTGTCGGCATGGGCGTTGCCTCGATTGTAGTAGGCCGGCGCGTAGTCTGGCTCCAGACGGATTGCCTCGTCGAAGTCGGCGACGGCCTCGGCGATCTGGCCGCTACCGACGAACAGGTTGCCTCGATTGTGATACGCTCGCGAGAATTTGGGATCGACTTTGATGGCTTGCGTGTAATCGGCCAGCGCGGCAGAGGTGTCGCCTCGTTCGGCGTGGACATTGCCGCGACTGTTGAGGGCGCGGGCGTTGGCGGGGTCGTATCGGATCGCTTCCGTATAGTCGGCGAGTGCGCGTTCGTAATCGCTCAGCCGCGCGTAAGTGTTGGCGCGATTGCACAACGTCAACACGTCCGCGGGATCGAGTTGCAAGGCCGCGCTGTAGTCGGCAAGAGCGCGCTCGTGATCGCCCATCTGATGGTAGACGTTGCCTCGGTTGGTGAGGGAAGCGGCGTCTTCTTGAGATTGTTGGAGCGCGCGGTCGTAGTCCGCGAGGGCTGCATCCCATTCACCGCGCTCGGCGTGAAGATTGCCGCGCTGAAAATAGGCGGGGGCGAACTCAGGATCGAGTTCCAACGCGCGGGAATAATCGGCGAGTGCGGCCTCCTTCTCGCCCCGTCGTGCGTGGAGATTGCCGCGCTGGAACCATCCGGGAGCGTATTCGGGATCGAGACGAATGGCCTCGTCGAAGTCGGGAAGCGCTTTCTCGAAGTCCCCCTTGTCGGCATGGGCGTTGCCTCGCAACAGATACGAACCACCGACCTCCGGCCTCAAAGCGACGGCTTCGCCAAAATCGGCAGATGCGGCGTCCAGATCGTTGGCGGCCACGTGCGCCAGTCCGCGCTCGTTATACAGTTCGGCGCTCGGTTCGAGATTCAGCGCGGCGCTGTAGTCGGCCAGAGCTTGGGTGAATTGATTGAGAGCCTGGTGGGCGGCGGCGCGATCGCACAGGGCGCGAACATTATTGGGATCGAGTTGAAGGATGCGCGTGAAGTCGGCGATGGCGCGGGCATGTTCGCCGAGCAAGGCATGGAGTTTGCCTCGATTGGCGTGCGCCCATAAATTGCGCGGGTCGAGCCGTACAACCTCGGCGTAATCGGCGAGTGCCAGGGCAAAGTCGCCTTTGCCGAAATAGGCATTCCCGCGATTGAACAACAGCATCGGATCGCGCGGCTGCACGCGCAGCGCCTCGTGGAAATCGGCGAGCGCGCGTTCGTGGTCGTCCTTTTGCGCATATGCCAGAGCGCGATTGGCGTGCGATTCGACGCTGCGTGGTTCCAGACGTAAAGCTTCCGTATAGTCGGCAATGGCGGCATCCAAAGCGCGGTTGCGCGTGTGGGCCAGAGCGCGGCGGCGATAGAGCGCGGCATCGCCGGGCTGAAGTGCGAGAGCCTGGCTGTAGTCGGCGATCGCTTTCTCCAATTCGCCCTGTCGCGCGTGGGCGTTGCCGCGCCGGACGAGCAAGGAGACATCGTGGGGATCGTTCTGGAGCGCGGCACTTCGCTCGGCAACGTCGCGTTCGTACAGATCGCGTTCGATGCGGCCAATCGCTTCGTCGGCTCCCGGCAATTGCGAGAGACTTTCGAGAACCTCGCCAAAATGGGCCGGACGATCTCCCATGTTCCATGCCGCGCAACGGGCGATCAGTTGTCGCCAACCTTCGGGAACCAACAGGAGATCGCCTCCGTCGGGGTTGGTTCGTCCGGTGAGTGCGAAGGAACAGAGTTTACCAAAACTGTAGATGTCGGAGTGGGGGCCTACCCACACTTGCCCTTTGGGTCTGCCCACGACTTCGACCGGAGCGAACGCGATGGTCCGCGCCACGGCACGTCCCAACGCCGTCCGCGTCGCCGTCTCCGGATTACTGGCGCAGGCATGGATCAAGGCACGCTTCAGCGATAGCCCCGCGTCCAACAACGCGACGCGCCAGCCTGGTTTCGGCGCGGACACTTGGGGCGAATCGGACTCCGCGCGCCCGATCTTTTCCGGGGGATCGATCAACAGCGCCGACGGGCGCAGGCTGCGATGCAAAATGCCGCGACCGTGGAGCGCTTGCAGCGCCCGAGCCAACGGCCAAGCGACGGTAAACCAGTCTTCCGGAGAGAGCGCCCCATTCTTCGCAACGGTCTCGGTCAACGTCTGGCCCGGAACGTAATCCAGCACCAAATAGGGCCGGGATGTCTCGCCGCCTGCATAGGCGCACTCGTGAAGGCAGACAAAAATCGGATTATCGAGATCCCGTAAGGACGACATCTCGACAAACAGTACCGCAGGCTCGCGCTCCAGGCTGTCGGTTCGCAGCGCCTTGACGACGACTTCCCGCCGGTTGTCGCGCCGACGGCACAGAAACGAGACACCGAAGCCGCCCGCGCCGAGAATGCGTTCGGGTTCATAGCGCGAAAACGGGAACGGTTCGAAGTGAGCGCTGTCCAAGGCGACGGCGCGGCGCAGAGCGGCCAAGGCGGCGTTCCAATCGCGCCGTTCCAGAGCGGCGCGATAGACGTTGTGCTGCGCTTCGGCTTGGGACAGGGGATCGACGACCAACCGGGCCGCTTCTTGAAAGTCGCGCTGGCTGGCCTCGAGATCGCCGACGACGACTTCGAGTTGGGCCAAGCTGTTGAGCAATGCCGGCAAGCGCCGCTGTTGTTCCACGGGCAGATCGCGGAAGCGTTTGACGAGATCTTGCACGGTTTCGCGCTCGCTGTCGCGGCGCAGGGACAAGCCGTCGCGCGGCTGCACCGCGCAGGGGTGTAAATCGTGGCGGCGTTTCAATTGCAACACCGCCTCGTACAAATCGGCACAGGATTGCCCTCGATCGTGCTGTTCCGCTTGCAAGTCTAACATACGCGGCTTACCGTCTCCTTCGTGTGGAAATGCCCCGACTACCTTGAGATTAGCGTATGGCATCTCGTTCGTGCAACTGTGTTTTGTATGCGCGGTTACGAACGATTCCACGACGACTTGACCTTGTCACTTCTCGCGCTTTCTGCTTGCATCGGTTGAGTAGACTCCGCACGATGGGAATACCAAAACGCCGTCCTGCCTGCCGACGACGCGACTTCGGTTGGAGACTCTCTCCCATGAATGAAGGTTTGATCCGACGAGCGATGCTCGCACTTTGCCTGCTTCTAGCCTGGCGCGTACCGGCGCGCGGAGCCGACTTGGATTTCGATGCGATCGTAGCTCCCCTTTTGAGCGAGCGCTGTCTCGATTGTCATAGTGGCGGAAAACCGAAGGGCGGACTCGATCTCAGTCGGAGACAAACGGCGCTGGCCGGCGGCGATACAGGCGAAGCCATCGCGCCGGGGAACCCACAAAAAAGCCTTCTGTGGGAATACGTCAACGACGACAAAATGCCTCCCAAGAAACCGCTGAGTCGAGAGGAGAAATCGCTCTTGAAAGCGTGGATCGCAGCGGGGGCGAAGTGGGGGAGCGATCCCATCGACCCATTCCGCGCTACGACGGCGAGACGAGCGGGCTACGATTGGTGGGCGCTGAAGCCGATTGAGAAAGTAAGACCGCCCACGGTAGCGAATGTCCGTTGGGTTCGCAATCCCATCGATGCGTTCGTCCTCCAGCGGCTCGAATCGCAAAAGCTGCATCCGTCAACCCACGCGGATCGCCGCACGCTGATCCGTCGCTTGAGCTTCGATTTACGCGGTCTGCCGCCGACGCCGGAGGAGGTGGCTGCCTTCGAGGAAGATGAATCGCCAACCGCTTATGAGAAATTGGTTGATCGCTATCTGCAATCTCCGCAATATGGCGAACGCTGGGCGCGGCATTGGCTCGACGCGGTGCGATTCGGCGAGAGCAATGGCTTCGAGTTCGACGAGTTTCGACCCAACGCCTGGCCGTATCGAGATTGGGTCGTCGAAGCGCTGAACCGCGACATGCCTTACGACGAGTTCGTTCGGTTGCAGCTGGCGGGCGATGTCCTTCGGCCCAACGATCCCGAAGCCATCGCGGCCACGGGTTTTCTCGTCGCCGGAGCCTACGATACCGTCGGACAAACGCAGCAGAGCGAGGCCATGAAAAAGGTCGTGCGCCAGGACGAACTGGAAGATCTCGTCGGCGTCGTCGGGCAAACCTTTCTCGGTTTAACCGTCAACTGCGCGCGCTGCCACGATCACAAGTTCGATCCGATTCGGCAGGTCGAATACTATCGAATGACCGCCGCGCTCGGCGGCGTTCGGCAAGGAGAGCGCCCTTTACCCGCATCGGAAGAGACGCGGACACGAACGCGGAACCTATTGAGCGCGTTGGAGAAAAAGCGAGCCGCGCTCGAAAGCCCCATCCGCGAGAGGATCGTTTCCGAGCGCCGCGCAAAGCCGACCGCTGCCCTCAAACCGTTGGCTCAATGGGACTTCACAACCGGCTTGGGCGATTCGCTGAAGAACCTGGATGGAACCCTGCGAGGGGAAGCTCGAATCGGTGGCGACGGTTTGAAACTGGACGGAAAATCGAGCCACGTCGTCTCCATGCCTTTGAGGGCGGATCTCCGAGCGAAAACGTTGGAGGTTTGGATCTCGTTGGACAATCTCAAACAGCGCGGCGGCGGCGCGATGAGCGTACAGACCGTGGACGGCGGCGCGTTCGATGCGATTGTTTACGGTGAAATCGAAGAGGGCCGATGGATGGCCGGCAGTGAAAACTTCGTCCGCACCCAAAGCTTTCGTGGTCCCCTCGAAACCGAAGCCGACCGCGGCACGGTTCATCTCGCACTCGCATGGAGCGAGGACGGCACGATCGCGGCCTATCGCAACGGGAGACCTTACGGCACGCCTTATCGGAGCCGAGGGTTGCGGACGTTTAAGGCGGGTCAGGCGGAAATCCTCTTCGGCTTGCGCCACGCGCCGGCCGGAGGCAATCGCATGTTGGCCGGCGTCCTGCGTCGCGCGAATCTCTACGACCGAGCGCTAACCCCCGAACAAATTGCCGCTTCCGCAGGCGTCGATTTCATCTCCACCGAAGCGATTCGGGACCGGCTGTCTCTCGACGAACGCAGGGAATACAATCGGCTGAACGAAGAGATAACCTTGCTGCACGGCTCGTTAAATCAACCGCCCGCGCGGATTCACGCCATCGTTCCTCGCCCACCGGAGACGACCCATCTCTTGCTGCGTGGCAACCCCGCACAGCGGGCCGAAATCGTCTCCGCCGGAGGCATCCAATCCGTACCCGGACTCAACGCGGATTTCGGCTTGTCCGATAGCGCGCCGGAGGGAGAACGCCGCAAACGGCTTGCCGCATGGATTACGCATCCGAAAAATCCACTCTTTGCCCGCGTTGTCGTCAACCGCCTGTGGCACCATCATTTCGGCATCGGCATCGTCGATACACCCAACGATTTCGGATTTAACGGCGGTCGCCCTTCGCATCCTGAACTGCTCGATTGGTTGGCGGACGACTTGGCGCAACACGGCTGGAGACTCAAACATCTCCACCGACGCATTGTCACTTCGGCGACTTATCGACAGGCTTCCACCTGGAACCCGGCGGCAAACCGAGTCGATGCGGACAATCGACTGCTGTGGCGTAAAAGTCCGCGTCGTCTCGAAGCCGAGACGATCCGCGACGCGGCCTTGCGGATTGCCGGAAAGCTCGATCTCCGCTTGGGAGGACCGGGATTTCAAGATCTCCGCTTGGTCCGCGCTCCGGGGACGGCGGCGATGACTTATGAGCCGGTTGAAGCGGACGGCGACGCCTTCCGTCGCCGCACTCTCTATCGGGCCGGGCTGCGCGGCGGACGCAATCGACTTCTCGACGCATTCGACTGTCCCGATCCCTCGACAACCGCGCCCAACCGCACGGTAACGACGACCCCGCTTCAGGCATTGACTCTGCTGAATAACTCGTTCGTGCTGAAACTCGCCGACGAGTTCTCCCAACGGATCGAGCGCGAAACGGGCCGCGATGTGGACCAAGGCATACGTCGTGCCTACCTTCTGGCTTTCGGTCGGCCCGTCAGCGAGGACGAGTTAAAAATAGCCCGGCGGATCGTGTGCGAGCATGGTTTCGCGGTTCTGGCTCGGGCCATCTTCAACAGCAACGAATTTCTTTACGTCGATTGAGGAATGTGCCATGCTCCCCGTCGGTTTACTCGATCGCCGCGATTTTTTCTCGTGGACTCGTCACGGACTAGGTAGTGCCGCGCTTGCGAGTTTGCTGCTCCGCGATGGAACTGTCGCCGCATCGTCGCCCGATCGCTCTACCGCGCTCGGCCCTCACTTCGCGCCGCGCGCGCGCCGCGTCATTCATATCTGCTTGGTAGGCGCGCTCAGCCACGTCGATTCCTTCGACTACAAACCGGAGTTGATAAAGGCGCATGGCAAGTCGCTGAATTCGAGCGAACGCCCCGATGTCTTCTTCGGCCAAGTGGGTTTATTGCGCAAGCCCGATTGGGAGTTCAAGCGGCGCGGCAAGAGCGGGCTGTGGGTGTCCGATCTTTTTCCGCATCTGGCCGGAGTGGCCGACGAACTAACCGTCATTCGTTCGATGTACGCGGAAACGTCGAATCACACTCCGGCGACGTTTCAAGAGAACAGTGGATTCCGCTTGAACGGCTTTCCGGTTTTGGGGGCATGGCTCTCCCACGGTTTGGGCTGCGAGACGGACAACCTACCCGCTTTCGTCGTCGTGCCGGACGTGCGCGAGTATCCGGCCGGTGGCGCGATTAACTGGAGCAACGGCTTTCTCCCCGCGCGCCATCAAGGAGTCGTCTTGCGCGCCAAGGGGACTCCGCTCGACGATCTCGCCCCGGCTCGACCGCTGCAAGCTGGCGCGGAGCGTGCGACGCGCGAATTGCTCGAATCCATGAATCGCCGCCATCTGGAGGAACGCGGCCCCAGCGACCCGCTCGCGGCCCGCATTCACAGTTATGAGCTGGCCGCCAGGATGCAGTTGGCCGTGCCCGAAGCCGCCGACCTCGAACGCGAGACCGCTGCCACGCAATCGATGTATGGTCTGGATCGCCCCGAAACGTCGGACTTCGGACGGGGTTGCTTGCTCGCTCGAAGGCTGCTCGAACGCGGAGTTCGATTCGTACAGTTGTTTTCCGGCGGCACGTTCGGCAGTCCGCGCCGCAACTGGGATGGCCACGAGAACATGGCGGCCAACCACGGTCAGGAAGCCCGCCGCATCGACCAACCCGTGGCGGCGCTGCTGCGCGACCTGCGCCGTCGAGGGATGCTCGATGAGACTCTGGTATTGTGTACCACCGAGTTCGGCCGCACTCCATTCACTCAGTCCGCGGCCAACATCGTCGGCGCGGGACGCGATCACAACCAATACGGCTTCTCGGTCTGGCTGGCCGGGGCCGGACTCAAGCACGGCATCGCCTACGGTGCCACCGATGAAGTCGGCTGGAAGGCCGTCGAGAATCGCGTTCACTGGAACGACTTCCACGCCACCGTCTTACACCTCCTCGGCCTCGACCACGAACGCCTGACGTTCTACCACAACGGCATCCAACGCCGTTTGACCAACGTGCAGGGCAACGTTCTCAAAGACATCCTCGCCTGACGGAGGTGCAACTCATCGTCGTGCAAACTGCCACTGCATTCAAGCCCGGAGCGCGAGCGACGGGTGCCAGCGCCCGTCGCTCGCGCTCCGGGCTTGTCGATCACTTATTTTAATCGCGAACTTTTTAGTTCGATATTGAGCGCCTGACCATCCACCTTGACCGTGGCGCGATGTACAGCATCTCCCGTTAACGATTGCGGGGACCATTCCACCGTCAGCGTCTCGGCGGCGATGTAGTCGCGGTGCGAGTCGAGAGACAGTCGCAGCTTCTCGGACTCCGTGCCCAAAAACAGCGTAATGCGATCCTCCATTTGCAGATTCGCTTCCTTGCGCTGTTCTTGAACCTGGCGTACCACGTCGCGGGCCATGCCCTCGCGGGCCAATTCTTCAGTGATGCGGGTATCGAGGACAACTTGCGCGTCGCCGGAGACGATGCCGAACCATCCCTCTTCCGCCTTCATCGAGACGACGAGATCGGCGGGTTCCAACTGGATCGAATCGCCGTCGAGGGTTAACTCCGTCGTATCGCTCGCTCGTACTTTCGCTGCCAGATACGCGGCATCCGCGCCCGCGATGGCCGAGACGACTTGCTTCAGCCGCGATCCGAATTTCGGGCCTAACGTCTTTACGTTCGGCTTCACCTCCGGCGTCAGTAATGGACCCCATTCGGGATCGTGTAAAGTTACTTTCTTGACGTTCAACTCCTCGCGCAATTGGTCGCCGAACCGTTCGACGGCGGCGCGTTCTTCGCTATCCGCCCCGGCCAGTACCTTGATCTCGGCCAACGGCTGCCGCACTTTGATTTTGGCGCTGTTGCGCGCCGACAGACCCAACGATACCAGCGACAGAAGAAAGTTCATCTCGTCGGACAGTTCCGCATCCACGAGCGCTTCGTCCACCGTGGGATAATCGCACAGATGAATGCTCTCAGGCTGGTCGGCCGTGCGCAGGTTTTGATAGATCGTCTCCGTCAAGAACGGCACGATCGGCGCGAACAGTTTGGCCAGCGTCATCAACACCGTGTACAGGGTTTGATAGGCAGCCTGCTTGTCCGTGCCGTGTTCGCTCTTCCAGAAACGACGACGGCTGCGGCGAACGTACCAGTTGCTCAACTTGTCATCGACGAAGCGCTCCGCCTCCAAGCAGAAGGCCATCAGGTTGTAATTCTCAAACGCTGTTCGCGCCGTGCGGATCAGCCCCTGTAAATCCGAGAGAATCCAGCGGTCGAGATCCGTTCGTTCGCTCATCGGCACCGACGGCGCGGACGGATCGAAACTGTCGAGCCGGGCGTAGTTGCAGAAGAAGCCATAGACGTTCCACAGTTTGAGGATAAACTTGCCGCGCAACTCTTCGGCGGGTTCGGGACCAAAATCGAGATTGTTGGCCGGATTGTGTCGGCTATACATCCAGCGGCACAGGTCGGCACCCAAGGGAGGATAATGCCCCACCTTGCCTTTGGGATCCTTCAAATCGTAGCCTTCGTCGGCTGCTCCCTCGAAGGGGATCGAGTTGCCCGCCGATTTGTGCATGGGCCGATCCCATTGATCGCGGACTAGGGCGTGGCCGAGCAGCGTCTTCATCGGTGGACGATTCTCCATCATGGTACTCATGGCCAGGATGGCGTAGAACCAGTTGCGAAACTGGCCGGGGAAGCTCTCGGTGATGAAGTCGGCGGGGAACCATTTTTCCCAATCGGTACGGTCTCGATTGTAGAACATCGTCGAGTAGGGCACGATGCCGGCGTCGAGCCAGGGATTGCCGACATCCGGGATGCGCGACATTTTGTTGCCGGTTTTCGGATTCTTGATTTTCACCAAATCGATCCACGGTCGATGCGGCGTATGTCCCTCGAACTTCTCCCAGCCTTCGACGGCGCGCTCTTTTAACTCCTCCAGCGATCCGATAACTTCAAAATCGCCGGTCTGTTCATCGACCCAGATGGGCAGGGCCAAACCCCAAAAGCGCTTCTTCGAGATCATCCAATCGCCCATGTTGGTCAGCCAATCGAGTTCGCGCGCCTTGCCGTTGATCGACTCCGGCAGAAACGTAACTTGCTCGACCACGCGCTTGATCTCGTCGCGCCATTTCATGTCGATGAACCACTCTTCGACGAGTCGGAACAGGAGTTCTGTCTTACATCGCCAGCAGTGCGGATAGCTGTGCGGATATTTCTCAACGGCGAATAGAACTCCCTTTTGTTGTAGATTCTCGAGAATCCAATCGGTCGTGGAGTGATCGACGGCGGCTTTCCCCGTCAATTCACCGAATCCAGGCTGAAAGACGCCGTATTCATCGAGCGGCGCGACGGAGGGCAGACCTTCCGCTTTGCCGAGGTGAAAGTCTTCCTTACCGCAGCCCGGCGCGATATGGACGATGCCCGTGCCTTCCGTCTCGCCGACATCCTTCCAAGCGATGACGCGATGACGGGCGGCGGCTTCCCGCGCCGCCGGCAACTCGTCGAACGGGCCGTCGTAAGTCCAACCGATCATGTCGGCTCCCTTCACTTCGCCGACGATTTCGTAGCCGCCCTTCGATTTGAAATGTTGCTCCAACGTCGTCAGCTTCGGCACGCCCTCGACCCACTCCTTTTTCTTCCACTGCTCTTCGAGCCGTTGTGCCGTGAAAGCTCCCTTGGCCAAATAGAAGATCTGTTCCTTATGCAACACTTTCAGATACGTTAACTCCGGATTGACGGCGGCGGCGACGTTGCTGCTCAACGTCCAGGGGGTCGTCGTCCACACCAGCAGATTCTCCCCAACTCGGCCGCGCAGCGGAAAGCGAACAAACACCGCGCGATGGGCCACGAGTTGATAGCCCTCGGCCATCTCCATCTGACTGAGTCCGACCGAGCAGCGCGGACACCACGGCATGGCATCGTATCCGCGATACACCAGACCGCGATTGTGGCATTTCTTGAGAAAACTCCAAATACTGTAGTTGTTCTCTTCGGACATGGTGAAATAACTTCGCCGCTCGCCCGCGGGTTTCGCCCAATCCTCGCCGCGGTCCCAATCCATCCAATAGCCCAAACGGATCGACTGCTCCGTCTGAACGCGGGCAAACTTATCGACACGCTGTTGGCACTGCTGCACGAAATGGTCGATGCTGGCGAACGCATCGCCGGGCACGAGGTTCTCGATGTCGCGCTTCGATTTCAGCTTCAACTCTTTTTCGACCTCGACTTCGACCCACAAACCCTGACAATCGAAGCCGTTCTGATAGCGCAGCTGCTTGCCGTTCATGGCGTGATAGCGCTGGAAGGCATCTTTATAGGTCCGTCCCCAGGCGTGATGCACCCCCATCGGATTGTTGGCGGTGATGGGACCGTCGAGAAACGACCAGCGCGGCCCCGTCCGGTTCTTCTCGCGCAGCTTCTCGAACGCTTCGATGCGCTGCCAAAGCGCCAGTACGGCGCGCTCCAGAGCCGGAAAATCCACCTGCTGCGTCTCCACTTTCTCGAACGGCATAACGTCTCCTCCTTCTGCGGATCAATTGCATTATCTTATGAGTTGATACTCTTGGCAGGCAGAAGCCCGCGTCACCGTCGAGACGAAGCCTTGCCGGAGGTCGTTGGATGCGATGAACGATGCCGCTGCTACTCTCGGATTCGCCCCCTCTTCCATGTACACAGGAGGAAAGGGGTTACGACTCCCTGCGCGTGGAGCGACGCACGAAGGCGAAGGTGAACAAAAAGACGAGCGGAAAGACCAGACCCATCCAGAGCGAGGGATGCGTTTGCAGGTAGGCCCACACGGAGCGCAGCGTCGACGGCGAGAAATTCCAATCGAAGAGACGCAGTAGTACCGGCAAACGAAGCCTACCCGCGAGCCAATACCACAGCCCCGCCGCGAGAAGATTCAGCACAAACGTGGTCCAGGCGAGAATCTGACGGAGCGTCCAGGGCGAAATCCCTTGGTTCAGTTCCAGGACAATCTGTTGGCATCTCCGCAACAGCGAGTCGAGGATAACCGGATCGGCGAGGGCGAACGATTGCAATTTGAACCACGGTTGCGCGATCGACAAACACTCTTCGTAGAAGGCACGCCGTTCGGGATGGGAACAGGTTTCGATTGCTCGACGACAGGCTTGAAGTAACGAGGCGTGAAGGGATCGATACGATTGGGTATCGATGCCCGACTGTCCGCGTCCTGAGAGAATCGTTTGCACGAACGCGGTCCACTCTCTCCACAGGCGGCAGATGTCTGCATCGATCGGCGGCGGATCGCGGGATACGATTGCGTCGGCGGGCGTCGGCGGCATTTCTGATTGAGTGGCGTCCGAATGGTCGCGGCCTCTGGACTCGCAAGCAATCCGCTCCGATAGCGCCTCGGCGGTGGCCGCTTCGGTGTCTTCGGGCTGCGAGATCGAGAGTGTGTCGCGCGTCGCGCGGCGTTTGTTATTCTCGACGGCTGCGTCGTCCCAATGTTTGGGAGACTCGGCTGCGAGGCACGCGAAGTCCGTAGGCTCGTTCTCACGCCGCGATGGTGCGAAGACTTCAATCTTGTCGAAATGCGAGGTAGGCTCCGGCGAAGGCGAAGTCGCGGGCCGGTCGGAGGGATGGTAGGTCGGCGGCGACAACCACGGTGGACACTTGGGCGTTGGAGTACCCGACGGGAGAGGTGAAGGCTCGGCCTTCCAGGCGTCGAGTTCCTCGACCACTTCGGCGGGCGTTTGGGGTCGATCGGCGGGATCTTTGGCCATCAATCGCCGCACCAGAGACGCGATCCTCGGCGGCACATCGGGGCGCGCCCTCTCCACCGGCTCCGCCACCTCCGTGAGATGTTTGAGGAGTTTCTCCATCGCGTTTTCGCCGGGGAACGGCACGCGGCCGGTCAAGACGAAGTAGAACGCGCATCCCAAACTGTAGAGATCGGAGCGAATGTCGGCGGCATGGATGTCGCGCGATTGTTCCGGAGCAATGTAATCGGGTGTGCCCAAGACACCGGTTTCGCCGCGCAGCGCGATGGTGTCGCCCTTGGTTTTGCCTTGCAGGCGCGCCAAGCCGAAGTCGAGAATCTTTACCAAGACGTCGGGCAGCCGTTCGCTTTCGGAAAAGGGGATCAACAGGTTGCCGGGTTTGATGTCTCGATGCACCAAGCCTTTCTCGTGGGCGTGCTGCAAACCTCGCGCGGCCTGACAGATCAAAGCGCAGCTATAAGGGATCGGTAAAGATCCAAATTGTTTCACCAGTGCGTCGAGAGTAATGCCGTGGACGTACTCCATGACGAGAAAGTGAAGCCCCTCCGCCTCGTTGGCGTCGTAGGCCATGACGATATTCGGATGCGCCAGTTGAGTGCAGGCGCGAACTTCTCGACGAAACCATGCGACGGCGACGGGATCGCGCACCAAGTCCGGCGCAATGACTTTGACGGCGACAATTCGGTCCATGATGGTGTGCAGCGCCTTGTAGACGCGCCCCATGCCGCCACGCCCCACTTCGTCGAGCAGTCGATATTGTCCCAGGTTCAGAGGTTGGGCGTCATCGGAGATGAGGTGGCGGAATTGAAAGGGCGTCAAGATGCCTTCTTCCACCAGTGCCTCGACCGCGCTCTCGGAAGGAGTCGCGCCGGCGAAGCGCTGCGCCACTTGCTCGCATTGAGACGTGGAAAGTAGTTGGCTTTGCCGCAAACGCTCGATGAAGTCGGAGCGATCCACGACGAGTTCCTCGGATTCGGGGATTGGGCAAGCACGCGCTACGTCAACGCGCCTCCACTCGCCGCTTCAGTACGAGTATAGAATGCAACCCTCGTCCTCCGAGGCGGAGTCATTTCATGCGCGAAAAAATGGCCGCGAGTTGAAAGGCGGCAGGACCGATAATGACGATAAAGACGGCTGGGAAGATGCACAACAGCGTCGGAAAAAGGATCTTGACGGACGCCTTCTGCGCCATCTCTTCGGCACGCTGCTGGCGTTGCTGGCGCAACGTGTCGGCGTGGATGCGTAGCGCCTTGACGACGCTGGCCCCATAGCGTTCGCTTTGCAACACGACGGAGGCGAGGTGGCGCAGATCGTCGAGATCGCAGCGGGCGGCGAGTTTTTGCAATCCTTCTCCGGCGGACACACCCAGCATCATTTCGCGCTGCACGAGATCCATCTCTTCGCCCAACAGCGGATGAGCCGAGTGCAATTCGGCGGTGACGCGCTGCATGGCCGCGTTCAGGCTGACGCCGCCCTCCAGACACAACACGAGCATGTCCAGGGCGTCCGGCAGCGCGCGGCGAAGGCTGCTCTGTCGAGCATTTTTTCGATAATCGAGCCACATACCCGGCGCGATCATGCCCAGCCCCAATCCGAGCGCGCCCGCCATCATCGCACGAATCGGCGACAGGATCCCAGTCGCGGACAAGACGATCGACAGAATCAACGGCGCGGCCATCAACAGCATTTTGACGCCGAGGATCAACGCCAAGGCTTTCGTATCGTAGATGCCGGCTTCAATCAGGCGTTGCCGCAGCTGCGTTCGTTGCTCCTCGGTGGTCGGCAGCAACGGAGTACCCATGTCGGGCAGTTTGGACAGCAGCTGTTTCCCGAGTCCATGACTCGCCGGACGTTCGCGCGGGGCAGCGCCCAGACCGCGCATGCGCGCCTTCGTCAATAAGAGATCGCGGTTGCGCCACATGAAGAAGCCTAATATCAGTCCGCTCGTCAGGAGAAACACGAGCATACTGATCCAACCCTTTTCGATCATATCCCTCACCGTCCTCCCAACCCTTCTCTCTCGGCGTACAGACAAACGAAGGAGAAGACTTACCCACTCTAAAAATCGAACTGAATGATTTTGCGAATCCACAGCGCTCCGACGGCCATCGCCACGAACATGGCGGCGAGAAGTCCCGTATGCTCCAAGAGAATATCGGCATAGGGGCGATTGACGAAACGCATCACCAAGAACATAACGGGAGGCAAGACCAGAAGAACCAAGGCTTGCATGCGTCCCTCGGCGGTCAGCGTGCGGACGTGATTGCGCAGGCGCACGCGCTCGCGGACCAAGGCGGCGAGGCGTTCCAATACTTCCGATAAATTGCCTCCGCTTTGTCGTTGAATCATCATGGCCATGACGAAGATTTTGACTTCCAGAATGCCGGTGCGCTGCGCCAAGTCACGATAGGTCAATTCCGGCAACATACCGAGATTCTGTTGTTCTTGGCATTGGGCGAACTCGCCGGCGATGGGCGGTTCGAGCGAGTCGGCCACGGCCTGAAACGCCTGTGGCACCGAATAGCCCGAACGCAGCACCCGCGCCATCAAATCGAACGCCGCTGGCAGTTGCATCAAAAAGCGATCGAGACGCGATTTCTGTTTGTGGCGAAGGTAGAGCAACGGCGTCAAGCCAAGACCAATTGCGCCGATGCCAAGGAGCATGGCACCGCCGACGAGAAAGCCGAGAGCCGCCCCGATGAGAGCCGTTCCCGCGGAGAGATAAGCCAGCTGATTCAAGGACAGTTTTAGTCCGGATTGTTCGACCATCTTTTGGAGATGAGATCGCCAGTCGGTTCGTCGCGGCAGGGGTAAGGGCGCATCGAGAGTGGGTTGTCGGTCGGATTGCAGCGCGTTGAAATCGAGTTGCCCATCGGTCTTGAACAAACTGGTTCGCATCGCCGGCTTCGATCCGGGCTTTTGGAATTCGCTCTCGACGCGACGGCGCGCGCGCGAGGCGTCGCGGTGGCGCAGATCTCTCCAAATCGAGTAGCCGGCCGCGACGCTCAGACTGGCGGCAAGGAACATCAAGGTGAGAGACAAGGGGAGACTCACGGAGCAACCTCATGGGGCGAACGAAGGGACCGCTTGGACATCGGGACCGACCGGATTAGGCGCGACCGCCGGTCAGAATCCGCCGCTCGAACAGGTGTAGAGGCACTTCCACGCCACATGCCGTCAGACGTTCGAGGTAATGCGGACGGATGCCCGTCGCATGGAAATAGCCTTGGGCGCGGCGGTCTTCATCGACGCCGGTTTGTTTGTAGGCGAACAAGTCGTGCATCGCCAGATTCTCGCCTTCGACTCCGGTGACTTCGGAGATCTTCACCACTTTGCGCGCTCCACCCGACAGCCGCGTCGTCTGTACGATGACGTGAATCGCCGAAGCGATTTGCTTGCGAATCACCCACATGGGCATGTCGAAACCGGCCATGCCGACCATCATCTCCAGACGGCTCAGGGCATCGCGGGTATCGTTGGCGTGGACGGTGGTGAGCGATCCTTCGTGTCCGGTATTCATCGCTTGGAGCATGTCGAGCGCTTCGGGGCCGCGACATTCGCCGATAACGATGCGATCCGGCCTCATGCGGAGGGCGTTGCGAACTAGATCGCGCGTCGTTACTTCACCCGCGCCTTCGACGTTCTTGGGTCGCGTTTCCAGGCGACCGATGTGCGGTTGTTGCAAACGCAATTCCGCCGCGTCCTCAATGGTGATGACGCGCTCATCGGAGGGGATAAAGGCCGAAAGAGCGTTCAACAGCGTCGTTTTGCCGCTGCCGGTACCGCCGGAGATCAACAGATTCAACCGCGCCCGCACGCAAGCCGATAGAAAGGCGGCCATTTCCTCCGTCATGGCTCCCTTTTGTACTAAATCGTTGGCCAACAGCGGACGCACGCCGAAGCGACGGATCGACACCAGCGCGCCGTCGAGCGCCAACGGCGGGATGATGGCGTTGATGCGGCTGCCGTCCGCGAGCCGGCCATCGACCATCGGACTGGTTTCATCCACGCGGCGGCCCACCTGGCCGACGATGCGTTGAATGATGTGGAGCAAATGGCGCGCGTCGGTAAAGGCAACGTCGGCTCGTTCCAAACGGCCATTCCGTTCGACGTAGACGACGCTGTGACCGTTGATGAGTATGTCGCTGATGGTTGGATCGGCCATGAGCGGTTCGAGGGGGCCGAGTCCGAAGGTCTCGTCGAGAACCTCGGCGACCAAGCGTTCGCGTTCGGCGCGGTTGAGCAAGTTGGAGCTACGCTGGCTCAACTCCTCGGCGCGGCGGCGCACCTCGGCGCGTAAATCGTCGCGGCTGACGGAGCCGATCGCCGTCAAATCCATGTTGGCGATCAGTTGTTGGTGCAGCTGCGCCTTGAGACGGCGACGTTCTTCCGATCCCTGAGAGAGAGAAGCCGAAGGGCGGCGAATGGCCTCCACGTCGGCCCACGAATCGCCGTCGAGTGCAGTGACTTCATCGGAAGGAATGCGCGGCATAAAGAGTCCCCTACCTCGGTGAACCGGCTTTTATGGGTAGCCGGAGATTTGTTTCAGCCGTGGAAAACAGCCAGCCAACCGTTCGCGGATTTGACGGGATGTCGCGGCGTCGGGGTCGATTCCGTTTCGTCTCGGGCGCTCAGTCCGTTCGCCATCTGCACGATGCTTAAGGCCACTTTGGACGAGGGAGAACGGAAAACCGCAGGCTCGCCGGCGTTGTTGGCGGCGTTGATCGTCTTCGGGTCGTCCGGCACGATGAAGGAAATCTTGCGCCCCAACGCTTCTTCCGCCTGCGTGAGGGGTAATTCCTTCGCCTGTCCAAACCGATTGATCGCCAAGCTCACGCGCTCGCCGTCGATGCCGGCCTGCGCCAGGTTTTCCAAGATGCGCTTGGTGCTGCGCAACGAGGTAAAATCGAGGCGAAAGACGAGTAAAATGGCGTCCGCTTGGCGCAAAACGGTCGCTTGCTCCTCGTGGTAGCAGTCTTCCAGATCGACGACCGTATGGCGGAATAGATCCCGGGCCAGATGCAGTGTCTTGTTCACTCCCGCCGCGGTCACCAGGCGAATATCCTCGTACATTTGAGGCGGTGCCAGCAGATGAACGCCGCTGGCATGGACTACCAATGCGCTCTCAAACATGGCGCGATCCATGCGTGCGGAATTGAGGCACAGATCGGCGAGATTGTGCGTCGGCTTGAGATCGAGCAAGGCCGCGAGATCGCCGACGCCGGGCTTGAGGTCGATCAAAGCACAGCGGCCACGGTCGCGCGCCAGGACGCCGGCAAGGTTCACCGCCAATGTACTCGTGCCGCTGCCGCCCGAAGCGCCGAGCAGGCCGATGAGCCTGCCGTTCGATTGCTGCGTTCGCTCCAGGTTGATTTGTAAGCGTTGAATCACGGAATCCAGCTGGGCTTCCAGATCGCTCTCATCGAGATAATGATCGGCACCTTCGTGCAAAGCGCGGAGAATGAGCTTGGAATCGGAGGCTAAGCCGACGGCGAGAACGGGGCCGGAGACCCGCGAACGCAGTTTTCGCAGGTAATTCAACGCCAATTCGGGCGCGGGCGAGAGAACGACGACCAACACGCTCGCCTTGCCGCGCGCCAGCGTTTCCTCGGCACGATCGAAGGAGATCAATTCCGACTCCCGACAACTCAATCGCGCCTGCAACATCTCGCGGAGCCGAAGCCCCAGAGGATGTGAGGTGTTTTGAATTAGCACCGCGACATGCATGCGAAATCCTCGATTCGAACATCGACCTCCGCTTCGTCTCTCCGCGCTCCGATGCTTGCGGTCGGGCGTTGTTGCGGGTCAAGTGGGCAAGCGGTTCGGCGTGGAGAGTTTTGGTGAGAGCGATAAAGTCTTTTACGTCACGGCGAGAGGCGAGTCAAATCTCCCTTTCCGACGAAGCGATAATTGCTTCCATGCAACCAATTCTTATCCCAGGCAGGAACGAAGAGACGATGCTTCGAGTTTGCTTTCGGGATCTTTCCGATCTATGTTTCGATATGCTTATCGGACGATTCTCTCCCATGCAGGAGGGGTAAGCAATGGTCGGGCGTTTCCACTCGAGTAGACTGTGTCCACGACGCGGAACGGCCGCCGTCGAGTTGGTGCTATTGTTACCGTTCCTGGCGATGCTGTTCCTGTTCACCGTCGATTTCGCACGATTATACTATCACTATTCCATCGTCACCAACTGTGCGCGCAACGGGGCACTCTATGCCAGCGATCCGACGGCCGCGACGGAATCGCCCTATTACAATGTGAATCCCTCTCTAGCAATCACCAACGCCGCATTGGCCGACGCCAGCAATCTGTCTCCTCAACCTGTAGTCAGTTTCTCCAACGGCGTCGATGCCAACGGCAATCCCTGTGTCGATGTCACCGTAGTCTACTCGTTTGCCACCATCAGCACCTATCCGGGCTTGTCGAATCCGATCCAGCTGAGCCGCACCGTTCAAATGCGCGTCGTTCCGTCCGCGCCAAATTGAGGGAGGAAGCACCTTGATCCGTCGATCCCTGGACCAGCGCCGGCGCGGCGTCAGTGCCACCGAGTCCGCCGTCGTGCTGCCGATCTTGATCTTTCTCATCCTGGCCACGATTGTGGGGGGCTACGGCATTTTCCGCTACCAACAGTTGGCCATGTTAGCGCGCGAAGGCGCGCGCTACGCCTCGGTGCATGGCGGGATGTATCAGTCCGAAACTGGCAACGCCGCCGCCACGCCGCAAGACGTGTACACCAACGCCATCGTTCCTTATGCCACCCTCGATCTGACGCAGCTGACTTACAGCGTCGTCTGGAACACGGACAACATGCCCTATAGCATCGCAACCGATTATGAGACGCCGACCAATAACACCGTTACCGTGACCATCAATTACACTTGGATGCCGGAGGTATTCTTAGTGGGGCCGATCGTTTTGAGCAGCACCTCAACCGTGCCGATGTCCTACTGAATGGCTTCATCGAACGAGGCCGCGTTGGCGAAAATAGGTTAGCACCAATCGGTCGAACGGCGTCTGGGTGTCGGCGAAGAGGCAGCCGATGCCGCGACGGGTGCAGAACTCGTGCAGTTCGGCGCGAAAGGCGGCGAGGTTCTGCCGATAGCGCCGCAGCAACGGACCATTCACGGTAATCTCGGCCAAGTCGCCGTCTTCGACATCGACGAGTTGCAAATCGCCGACGATCCCCGGTTCGATCTCTTCGGGCGAGAATATCTGAAGAACGAAGACATCCATCTGCCGTGCCACCAGATAGCGCAGAGCTTCTTCGTAGCCCCCCTTGTCCATGAAATCGCTGAGGACGACGACGATGCCCTTGCCGCTGCTTCGAATGCTGAAGCTCCGCAGTGCCTGGGCCAAATCGCTCGGTCCCGCCGCCTCGATGTTCGTCAGAAAATCGAACAGGCGCGACAGACTGCGCCGTCCGCGCAACGGTGGGAGGGTCTGCGTCAGCCGTTCGTTAAACGCCTCGACGACGACGCGATCGAGATTGACGAGGCCAATAAACCCTAGCGCCGCCGCGATTTGCTTGGCGTAGTGCAATTTTGTTGGCTCGCCAAAATCCATCGACAAACTGCTATCGAGCAAGATGTAAAAGTGCAGGTCTTCCTCTTCCATAAAGAGGCGCAGGAAGAGTCGATCCAACCGCGCGTAGAGGTTCCAATCGAGAAAGCGCAGATCGTCGCCGACGACGTAGTTGCGATAGTCGGCGAACTCGACGCTCTGTCCCTTGCGCTTGCTCCGCCGCTCGCCCTTCATGCGGCCGAGGAAGATTTTGCGCGACACCAACTCGAGTTGTTCGAGTCGTGCGAGAAATTGGGGTTCGATTAAGACCGGGGATCGGGAGTCAGCCATTGTTGCACGCTCATCTCTCATCGGCGAATTCCGGGAGCCTTTGGCAGCTGCCGACTCGTCTCGTAGGCCGTTCGGATGCGCACGGTCCCGGCCTCATTCCATTACTTTTCCTTGACCGCATTCAGTATCTGCATCAACACCGTGTCCGAGGCGATGTTCTCCGCCTGGGCTTCAAAGTTGAGAAGAATGCGATGGCGCAGGGCCGGTAGATACATTCGGCGAACGTCGTCGAAGCTGACATTGTAACGGCCCTCAAGCAGGGCGCGCACCTTGGCGGCCAACACCATCGCCTGCGCGCCGCGCGGACTGGCACCGCAGCGGATGTATTTATTCGTATCCGGAGCGGCAAACTCGCCATTGGGATGTGTCGCCAATACCAGACGAATGGCGTAATCTTGTACCGGCGGCGCGATCAACACTTCGCGGACCAACTGGTGCCAGCGGCGAATTTCCGCGGCATCCATCGCCTTGGATGCCGTCGGCCATTCGCCGCGCGTGGTGCGGTCGAGAATCGTCGCCATCTCGGCGCGGCCGGAGTAGTTCACGATCAATTTGAAAAAGAAGCGGTCGAGCTGTGCCTCCGGCAGCGGATAGGTTCCCTCCTGTTCGATGGGGTTCTGGGTGGCCATGACGAAAAACGGCTCTTGCAATCGATGGACTGTGCCGCCCACGGTGACACTGTGTTCTTGCATCGCCTCCAAGAGGGCCGATTGCGTTTTCGGCGTGGCGCGGTTGATCTCATCGGCGAGGACGATCTGCGCGAAAATCGGACCCGGTTGGTAGCTGAAATGCCGTTTGCCGTCTGCGGCTTCGCCGATGATGTTGGTACCGATAATGTCGGACGGCATCAGATCCGGCGTGAATTGAATGCGGTTAAAGGTAAGATCGAGTACTTCGCTGAGGGTACGGACGAGCAGCGTTTTGCCCAGCCCCGGCACACCCTCCAAGAGAGCGTGACCGCCGACGAACAAACAGGTGAGTACGCCGTGAACGATGTCGGCGTGGCCAACGATTACCTTGCCGATCTCCGCTTGGACGCGGCCATAGGCTTTGCGAAACTCCTCGGCACGTTGCTGCATGGAATCGCTGGGTGTCATCGTATCGACCTCACAAGCCCGCTGCGCCAGCGGCGGGTGGAAGCGCCCGCCGCTGGCGCGACGGGCTTGTGTGATTTCCTTTAATCCGACTGTTCGCCATCTCTTTTCCGCTCTTCCAACGCCTTCTTTTTCGCCTTCAACAATCGGCTGGCATAATCGCCGTCCTCCGTCTTCGGGGAAGGCTCACCCGGCAAAGGCGACTCTGAGGAAGGCGTCGCCGCCGGAATACTTCCGGCATTCTCGCCGAGAGACAACAGTTCGGACGGCTTCGTCTCGCTCTCGAACCGCTGCCCCGCTCGCGCCGACGGTGCGGGTGTCGGCCGCACTTGGAGGCGTTCGATGGTTTCTTGCCTCGGTTCCGGCACAGGCAGGCCGCGCAGGCGCGCCCAGATAATGCGGCCTCGTTCCGCCAGGCGATGCGGGTCGAACGCCAAGCGGCGCACGGCCACATCGGACAACAACAGAACGGCGGATAGAAACACCAGCCAATACCACAGCGGCAGTAAACTCTTGACGCGCTCCGGTGACGCTCGAAACACCGTACCCGCTTTCGCTACCGCCGCCAAGAGAGCCTCGTCTTCTTCATAGCGGTTCCCTCCGGTTCGATCGCGCAAGCGCTCGAGGAGCGGCGTGTTGCTCGTCATTTCCGCGTACTCCGGCGAATACGGAACCGTTACCCCGGCACGCACGCCGTCCACCGCCTCCTCGACCTCGCGGCCCTTTTCCTTTTTGATGCGCACCGCCTGGACGTTGAGGAAATACGATCCCTCTTCCTCGGCCTTGATCTCCGCTTCGTATTGGCCGCCGTTGGTCTGCACGAAGCGCAGCGCTCGCCGAGGATCGCGATCGTCGTCCTTGCTTTTGGGAGGAGTGACGCCGCCGCGCAATTTCAGATGAATGTCAGGCTTGCCGTCGTCGGTGCGAGCATCGACCAGAATATGTATTTTGCCATCTCTTAATTCAGTCATCACATTCAATCGCCGGCTCTCCGACGGACGCAGCGACCAATCGAGGATCTGCTCCCAGAATTTGCCGTACATGCCGCCTTGTCCGCCGCCTCCCTGCGTCCAGGTCCGGGCCCAGAATTTCGGATCGCCGGCATCGCTGGTGAACGCCACCGCTTTACCCAATCCATAATGCCAGTAGGCCAACAGCGGAAACTCTTGATCGGCGAAGCGAGGCGTCTGCATGGCTATCTCGACCAAGGGCGATTCCTTCGGCGTGGTGCGCACGAAACCACCCAAGTCCGGCACGCGATCCGGCAAACCATCGGTCGGTCCACTGCGAAAACGGACGACGGGAGCAAACGGCTTTTCGTGGAGGAACGATTGGCTGACCAGCCGCGATTCCTTGATGTAAATGGCAGGCAGTTGACGCGGATCTTTCACCGAGTACGCGCGCCCTCCCGTCGATTTGGCGATGACGGCCATCTTCTGATCTTCGCCCTGACCGTGACAGGCGACGCCGACGGTCGTTACCGTCACCTTGTCGCGCTTCATCGCCGCCAGAATCGGCGCGGTATATTGTGGATCGCCGTCGCTGATGATGATGACGTGCTTGGTGGCCAAATCCTTCTTGGGATCGATGAGCGCCTGATGGGCCATTTGCAAGGAAGGATCGAAGTCCGGCATGTCGCCCGGCGTCATTTTGTCGATCTGGGCCAGGATGCTCGCCTTGTTGCCGCCGATCGGTTGCAGCTTGACGTGCCATTTGTCGGCGAAGTCGTAGTAGAGGACGCCGACTTCGTCGCCGGGGCCAAGGCGCTCGACGGCGAGCTTGGCGATCTTTTTTTGCCACATATTGCCGTCGGCCATCTCCGAAGCGTGCATGATGAGAACCAGTCCGCCTTTGCCCAGCACTTGCAGCGACTTGATCTCCGAATCGACCGGCAGCGCCTTCTCAATCGGCGTCTTCTGCCATCCTCCTGCTCCGTAGCTCTCCGGCCCGCCGATCATCACCAGTCCGCAGCCCTGATCGTGCGTATTGGCGCGAAAGACTTCTTGTTGCTCCTCGCCGACTTGATCGGCGGCCACGTTGGCGAGAACGACGCTGTCGAAATTGCTGAGGAACACGGCCAATTGATCGCGGTCCTTGTAGCGGTCCAGGAAAGAGATAGGCCGCGAGACAATCGTGAATTTGCCGCGCGCCGCCTCGGCAAGACGTTCGACGAGAAACCGATGATCGCCCTCTTTGCCTTCCAAAATGAGAATCCGTCTCGATCCGCGCGCCACCACATGAGTCGCCGCGCGATTGTTCTTGACGCGATCGCCGGGCAATTCTCGCTCCGGTAGAAACTCGGCCTCGTAGCTGTAGGAACGCTGCTCGTCGGCCAACTTGCGGGCGAACGAGACGACGTTTAATCCGGTTTGAAGGACGACGCGCGTATCCTCCGAAGTCGTGTTCCGTCCCTCCACGATTTGCTTGAGGATCACGCGCCCCGCGACGGGCTTCGGATTGTGGCTGCGAATCAGCACCCGCACCGGCACGCGCGCTCCGCGTTCGACGATCGGCGGAGCCTCGACGCGCTCGATGAGAACTTCGTCTTCATTCGTCTGCCCGACGGCCAACGGCAGCACATCGATTTCGACGCCCAACGTCTTCGCCAGCCGTGCTTGCTCCTCGGCATTGCGGAGGTTCTCGTTGCCGTCGCCGATTAGCACAATGCGTTTGCCGCTATCGTCGGTGAACGACGCAAGGGCGAGTTTCAGCGCGGCGGCGATGTCGGTGCGGTCGCCGTCCGTCGGCGTCGGCAATTCGCTCGTGAGATTGAAGCGCGGCGCGTCGCTGGGCGGCAACTCCAGGCGTGGCCGTCGGCCAAAGACGATGAGTCCGGCGCGGTCGCGCTCGTGACCCGCGCCGCGCTCCGCCACCGCCGCATTGAGGAAATCGCGGATGCGCTTCTCGCGCCGGTCGATTCGTTTACCGGAGGGGTCTTTTACCATTTCTTCGGGGATACTCTTGGATCGATCGACGACGAATAGAACGGTGACGCGGTCGTTCGGCTGGCGCGCCTGCGGTTCGGCCAGCGCCAACGACAAACAAAAGACTCCGGCGCTCCGCAGGCCGACCGCAATCCACGGCCTCGGCTCGGAGCGATTCAACCGCGGCGCGCTGAGAACGAAGAACAACGGCAAGAGAAGCCACAACAACAACCACGCCGGACGCAGAACCGTCAACCCGCGCAACGCGCCGTACAGGTCGAGAAACCCCGCGCCGAGCGCGTTGAGCCACAGTCCGCCGAGACCCAACAGCGCGAGAATCCCGAAGCCGTAGGCAAGCTTTCGCCACCACAAGCCGCTGAGGGCGAGCAAGAGAAACAGCCCGACCAACACCACGACGGAGGATACGAAGATCCATCCGCCCCATCGTGGCGACAGAGCCAGGCCGCCTATCCCCGCAATCGTCCCCGCGAGGCACGACGCGAGCAACGGCTTATGCCAGCCAAGGAATCGACCGCGCCTAAGCCTCAGTCCGATGTACGTCGCCGCGACAACGCCGATCAGCAAGGCCGGACACCAGTGCGCGGTCAGGAAATCAACGAGTACGCTCATCCACCATCTATCCTCGCTCCAATCGTTCTCGCCCTATTGTGCTTGCCGCGCGATGCTCTCGCAAGGACAATTTTTCTCGTTTCGTCAACTCGCTTCCGAAGTTCGCTCGCCGGGCGGAACGGCGATCATGGACGCGAATTGGTACAATGAGCGACGAAGCCTTCGCCGATTTCGCCCTTTTCCGGTCGGAGATACATGCCATGTCTGCTCGCGCCATTCACGTTTTCGACGGACTCGAAGCACTCCTCGCCGCCGCCGCGCGCTCCTTCGTTCGCTGCGCGCGTGAGGCCATCGCCGCGCGCGGCCGGTTTACGGTGGCGCTGTCGGGTGGATCGACGCCCAAGCCGCTCTATCAGCGTCTGAGTGCCGAGCCTTCTCGTTCCGAGGTCGATTGGAACCGGGTGCATATCTTCTGGGGCGATGAGCGCTGCGTGCCCCCGGACCACGTCGATTCCAACTATCGCATGGCCCGCGAGGCGATGCTGGATTCTTTGCCGATCCCCCGCGAGCAAATTCACCGCATGGAGGCCGAGCGCGCCGACCGCGAGGCGGCGGCGCGCGACTATGAAGCCGCTCTGGCGCGCGTCTTCGGTGTCTCCACCGAGGGCGAGCCGCCTTCCCTCGATCTGATACTCCTCGGCATGGGGCCGGATGGGCACACGGCCTCGCTGTTTCCCGGCACGAAGGCGCTTGAGGAGACGGTGCGTTGGGTCGTGGTCAACCGCGTGCCGAAGTTCAACGCGGATCGCTTGACGATGACGAAGCCGATACTCAACCGCGCGCGGGAAGTGCTGTTTCTCGTAGCCGGCGGCGACAAAGCCGAGGTATTGGCCGAAGTGCTGAACGGTCCCGCCGATCCGCTCCGCCTGCCCTCCCAATCGATTCGGCCCCAAGGGCAACTCGTCTGGTTCGTCGAACGCGCCGCCGCCGCCAAGTGGAAGGAATCGACAGCGATCTCTTGAACCGGCTTTTGACCGTTCCCGTTTACATCGCCGGTCGTGTGCCCGCAGCGTTGCAGGTATCGGAAAGGCGAACCGGCAGCGTAAGCTGCCGGGTAGGGCGGCTCCACCTGGCAGCTTATGCGATCTGTTCGCTCCACCCGGCAGCTTATGCGATCTGTTCGCCCCACCCGGCAGCTTATGCGATCTGTTCGCTCCACCCGGCAGCTTATGCGATCTGTTCGCCCCACCTGGCAGCTTATGCGATCTGTTCGCTCCACCCGGCAGCTTATGCGATCTGTTCGCCCCACCCGGCAGCTTATGCGATATGTTCGCTCCACCCGGCAGCTTATGCGATATGTTCGCTCCACCCGGCAGCTTATGCGATATGTCCGCTCCACCCGGCAGCTTATGCTGCCGGTTCGCCTTTCTGCTAGGGGGTTTTGGGAGGAATCGGTCCCTCACTCTGTAAATAACGAAACAGATCGCATAACTCCTGATCGTTGAATGGATCGAGGATTTTTTCCGGCATGAGCGATACCTTCGAGGGAATCATTTGCTCGATTTTGGTCCGTGCCACGACGGTGCGTTCGTTCTTGCTGTCCGCCAAGGTGACCGATGCGGGCGTACTTTCGACGACGACGCCGAAGAGCGATCGGCCGTCCTTCGTTTCGAGGTTGAACGCCTGAAACTCGGCGCGGATAATGAGATTGGGATCGACGATTTGTGTAATCAGATACTCTCTATTCTTGCGGTCGGCGCTGGTCAGGTCGGGGCCGATCTTGTTCCCCTCGCCGAACAGCGAGTGGCAGACGGCGCAGTTCTTTTGAAACAAGAGTCGGCCGTTCGTGGCATTGCCCTTGCCGCGCGAGACGATCGAGTTAACGCTGCGGATGCGCGAGATTTTCTCTCCCGCCGTGGCCGGGGCGATGGTTCCCCAATGCTTGGCGATTAGCTTGACGATGCGTTCGTCCTTGTGTGCCGACAGACGTTGGAGGCGATCCAGGGGAATGTCGCGCGGGGCGATCGTCCCGGCGTCTACCGCTTGCAGCAGCGCGAGACTGGACGCGGTTCGGCTTACGAGGAGGGTTTGCGCCCGCGAACGCAGCGACGGGGAGAGTTTCGGATACAGAGCCAACACGCGCTCGGCGATGCGCGGATCGGGGAACGTCTGCAACGCCGACAAGACGCCTCCGCGCAGACCGTCGGATTTGGTCGAGGCCAACAGATCGAGCAGTAGCGGCACACAATCGGCCCTGCCGACTTGCCCCAACAGTTCGACGAGAGAAGTCCGCTCGGCCTCGGCAACCTTGGCGTCGGCCAAGCGGTCGAGCAGGTGGGCATAGGCTTTCACTTCGCCCAGCCGAACCGCCAGCCGCAGCAGGACCGGCGCATTCGGCTTTTGCCGCCACAAACGCACCATCTCTTCGACGAACGCCGGCGACCCCGCGGTCAGCACGCGGCCCTCTAGCGCCTTGTCCATGCCGCGCAGCAACAGGTCGCGCTCCGCCTCGCCGGGCGCTTGCTTCAACAGATGAGCGCACGTTTCCAGGTCGGTTTTGCCCCCTTCGCTCAGATAGCGCCGAGCCAGTCTTTCGAGTAAGAACTGTTTCACCAACGGCAATTTCCAGGCATCCGCCGTGTCGAATAGGCCGAGTACCGCCGCGCGATGGGTGACGGCCTTGTCTTCGATGGCCCACCACAGCAAAAGCGGAATATGAGGATCGGATACATCCTCATTGTGACGCAGTAGCTCGCGGACAATCGGCAACCCATCCGCCGCCGGAAGACGTTTGGCGGAACAGGCGAGTTGACTCCGCACCACGGAACTCGTCTCGCGCCGAGCCAGGGCGATCAGATCCTCGCGCATTCTCGCGGATACTCGCTTGTCGTCGCCAAGCAGACGCACGGTCCAGGCGCGGACATCCTCGTTGGCATGTTTCAGAAGCGTGCCGGCGAACGCCTCGTCGAATCCCCCGCTGACGTACAGTGCCCACAGCGATTCAAGAGATAATCTGCCTTTGTTGTCCTCTATGGCTTTCCGCAACGTCGGCACGACGGAGGCGTCGCGCCGTTCGCCGAGAATGCGCCGCGCCTCACGGCGCTGCCAATCGCTGGGATGATCGAGTAAGGCAACCAACTCCTTGCTCGACATCTGGTTGAGGTTCAAACGAACGTTTGGCTTGGCGCTTTTGGCGACGATCTTGTAAATGCGGCCATTGGTGCGATCCCAATTATCGACGGGATCGACGTGGTTGGCGCGTTTGTCGTACCAGTCGGCAACGTAGACCGCGCCGTCCGGCCCAGTCAGGCAGTCGATGGGGCGAAACCAGCTGTCGTTGGCGACGAGGAAATCGCCGCCGAATCGGCTGACAAAGCTCGATCCCTTGCGTTCGAGAATGTGCCAATGCAACTCGTTGGAAAGCAGGTTGCCCGCGATATAGACATTGTTGAACTTGTCGGGATACGCGCCGCCCTGATAGACGATGCCGCCGCAGGTGACGTGGCCGCCTTTGAAACGCTGATAGGGCACATGGTCGAAGTAGCCGTAGGTGTGGGGATTGTGCAACGGCCCGTGTTTGCTGAACCCCTTGACGTAATAGCCGCCCTGCACTTGATGGAGCATGGCCACGCCGCCCCAGTTGGTACCGGCGATGACCTGGCCGTGGGCGTCGAAATCGAGTCCCCAGGTATTGCCGCCGCCTTCGGAGAAGAGTTCGAAGCGTTTGGTTTTAGGATGATAGCGCCAGATGCCCTGTTGAAACTCGATGCCGCGAATCTTGGCCGTCACCGTGCTGCCCTGCGCTCCGTACAGCCAGCCGTCCGGCCCCCATTGCAGCGAGTTGCCGACGGCGTGGGCGTCTTCCATGCCGAAGCCGGTCAGCAGCACTTCCGGCGGACCATCGGGTTTATCGTCGCCGTCGCGGTCGGGATAAAACAGGAGATATGGAGTCTGTAAAACATAAACGCCGCCGTTGCCCAGACAGAGGCCGGTGGCGAGATTCAGCCCCGTTACAAAATCCTTGGCCTTGCGATAGCGTCCGTTGGCGTCCGGATCTTCGAGGACGGTGATGCGATCCGCGCCCTTCGGTCCCTTGGGCGGCGGTTCCGGGATGCGGTCGTACACGGTGCGCAGGTATTGATCGACTTTAATCGGCTTCAAACCCGCTGGAGTCGGATATTGCAGGTACTGAATCACCCATAAGCGCCCGCGCGCGTCGAACGTCATCGTCACCGGCTGGCGAATGTCCGGCTCTGAGGCCACGAGCTTCACCGCGAACCCCTCGGCCACTTTCATGCGCTGGATGGCTTCTTCGGGCGAAAACCCCTGAGCCGACAGCGACCGAGAGGAGACAGCCAGGCCGAGTACGGCGAGAGGAAGCATGCGGTGCAATGCGCTCATGTTGCGATCCTGATGGCGAGCGGTGTCCAGGTGGGTATGAAACTATCTTAAAGCGCGGAGGGGGTCGTTGCTAGGGATGGATCACCGCTTCGAGCATCCGGCGAACCGGTGGCGTGAACCGTCGAGTGAAAGCATCCACCCGGCAACTCACGCCGCCGGTTCGCCGGGATCGGATTACTTGGCGGGTTTCCCGCGCGCCGGGTGTGGTCCCGTCACGCCGGACATCTCTCCATCGAGTCTTAATTGCTCCTCGCGCAGATTCTTGGCGTTTTCGGTCGTCGTGACGTAAAACACATTGTCGAGCCGCACCGCGGTCAGACCCGCCATGTTCGCTACCAATCGTACGGCCGTGCCGATGGGGACGTTGTTGAGTTGTGCCGTAATCTTCGTTTGGAGCGCTTCCTTCGCTTTGGGATCGCCGACTACGTTGTAGCCGCTCGTCTCGGCGAGCCGGGGCAGGATTTGTGCCAACGGCATTTCCTCGTAGGCGTCCCACACCAACGGCAGCATGGAAGCGTAGAGTGGCTCCTTGGATCGCAAACCCAGTTCTAACCGGCAAAATTCGGCAGTAGTGATCTCGATATGGTCCGTCCGCACGAGAAACACCGCTTCCACTTGCTGTGATTCCGCAACACGTCGTAAGACGAAGTGAAGGAGCGTCCTTAAACTCGTTTTCATGGCCGGAATGGGACGCGGCGAGGCCATCCGAAATTGATCGATCTCGCGCAGACCCGCTTCGGAGAACGCCAGCTCATTGATTAGAAACGCGACGTTGTAGCGCTTGGAAAGTTGGTCGAGTACGTCGATCAGTTTGGATTCCGAATCGTCAATCCCCTCCCAATTAATGGGCTGAAGCAATTTCTCCCGCCAATCGCGCAATCGCTCGTGATCTTCGACGACAGCGGGTGGAGGTTGATGGGCCTCCTTGAGAGCTGCCTTTGGTATCGCTTTCGTCTTGCCGACAACCCTTGGAGGGGCCGGCGCTGCCGTCTTTGTCGCCGACTTATTCTCCGATTTCTCGGCAGCGCCCGGATGAACGAGGAACCCCGCCCCGGACCCTGCGAGGCCGAGAACCAATACCACGATCAACGCGACTTTCGCTTTGCTTAGGAACATGCTTCGCACCACTCCTTCGACTAAGGCGGCGAGCGGAGCGGACAGGGATTGTCCCGCCGTTCCTGCCGCGAACAAGAGACTTGTACGGACGGTGATTTCCCACAGAGCCGCGGGCACTGTCGCTCGCAGCGCCGCGGACTCGGCCAATACGACCGCCAAGGTTCCGGCGGACACATCCACGCCGCGACGCAGCAAACGATGGCGGAGAAGATCGCGCGCCCGCGACAGCCGCGAGAAGATCGTACCCTTGGCACAGCCCAAACGCCGAGCCGCCTCCTCGTTGCTCAATCCTTGCACATAACATAACAACACCGGCAAACGATATTTCGTTGGCAAGCTCTGGATTTCCTCGTCCAGTATCGACCGAAGATCGCTCTCCATCGCATCCGGCCGTTCCTCGGCGAGTTGCTCCGGCAATGGCCTCTCTCGCGCCGCCCGCCGCGCCCTCTGGCCGCTTAGCTTCAATGCCGTTCGATAAGCGACTTCGTAGAGCCAAGGACCGAGCAACCGCGAGCCGTGCAACGACGATGCCTTGCGCACCAACACGAGAAACGTGGCCTGAAACGCATCCTCGGCCTCCGGCGTCTCTCCCAGCCGACGCACGCACAATCCCCAAACCATCGCCCCATAGCGTTGCACCAGAGTCGTGAATGCGTCCTCGTCGTTCTGGTTTACAAAGCGATACAGCAACTCCGCATCGTTCCGCGCACCTTCGTCGACTCCGTTGGCTCGAAGACGCCGGAGATAGTGCAACAGCGGATGCAGCGGACGATTCGCCATAAGGCTCCCGATCGAACAACTCGCTCTGTCTACTATACTGCCTCGAAACGCTCCCCTGCTTCCCCATTTTTTCGTTCTCCCTCCCAATTCACTCTCAGAGATTTCCGACGTGTGACCTCCGGGCAATATCCCGCTGCGAGGTCCGAGTCGAAAAATCGTCGGGCCGTTTGTGGCGGCGACGGGATAGATTAAGATGAAGCCCATTTCGTCGATGGAGGTACATGCCATGTCCACAACCTCGTTCGTATCCCCCACAGCCGGTCTATCGTTTGCGAGCAAGCGGACGCTGAAGGCGCTGTCCGTGGCGCTGTGCGGCGTCCTCGGTTTCGGCGCGTTCTCCGCAGTCGCGGGTGAGCCGGCTCCGGCAAGTCGGCATCGTGAACTGCCGGGCGAAAGTGACCGCGCGGCAGTTAAGGCTGCCGGCTCGCCGCGCTTGGATCGTTTCGGCGATCCGCTGCCGGAAGGAGCCATCGCTCGGCTGGGTACGGTTCGTCTGCGGCACGGTGACTATCTTCACTCGCTTGGGTTTACTTCCGACAGTAAATCGCTTGTCTCCGCGGGTTGCGATGGCGTGCGCGTTTGGGAAACGGCGACGGGGAGACCTTTGCGGCACTTCGCTGCCGGGGTTTTGCCGTGGTCCATCGCCTTGTCCGGCGATGGCCGACGAATTGCTCTCAGCCGCCACCATGCCGGAATCGGCGGCCCGGTGGAAGTGTGGGACACGGCCACGGGGAAGCTGATTCACAAGCACGGCGACCGGCACTACTCGCTCGTCCGCTTCTCCGCCGATGGCAAGCGCATCGCCGCCCTGACGGGCAATGCCTATCCGGGCCATGCGATCCTTCCTTGGCAAATCGTCGTTTGGGACGCTTCAGGGCGTCGTCTTCACGAATGGAATGGTCCGGAGGAATACATCGCGGACATGCGATTTTCCGCCGACGGCAAGACTCTGTTGCTGGGCGGTTCCGATAAAGCGATCTCGATCCGCGACGCCGACAGCGGCAAGGAAGTCCGTCGGCTTCGGAATTTGCCGGTCGATGTCCACACCTTGGCTCTATCGCCGCGCGGCGATAAGGCAGCCTTCCTCGAATTCTGGATGAAGAAATGGGATTCGGGACAGATCAACTGGGGGACGGGAAACCGCGTCCTGCTCATCGACTTGCGTACCGGAGCCGAGTTGAGGCGCTGGACCCCGCCCGCGGATTGCGATAAAAACGGCGTGCCTCAAAACAACTTGACGGGACTGGCGTGGTCGCCGGACGGTAAAAGATTGGCCGCTTGCCGCATGGATGGGCCGGTTCGAGTCTGGGATGTGTCTACCGGAGAAGAGGTCTCCTTTTTGTCCGAGGGACAAGCCCATTCCGGCGGCTTGACGTTTTCGCCAAACGGGCGAGCGCTCGCCGTCAGCGATGGCGGTCGAATGATTCGCCTGCTGGATGCCGAGAGCGGAGCGGAACCCATACGGGCGACGGGCCACGGCGGCGCGGTCTCGGCGCTTGCCGTCGCCGCCGATGGGCGCACCGCGTTCACCGGAACCGATCGCGGGATGATCCATCGTTGGGACGTGCCGACGGGGCGTGAGATCGGCCGGTTGGGCGGACACAAAAAGCGAATCACCAGTCTGGCGTTGTCCGCGGAGGGCCATACCCTCTACTCCGCCAGCCACGATGGAACCCTCCGCGCCTGGGATGTGAAGGCCGGCACGGAGCGCCGCTTGCTCGAGAAAGCCTCCCTTTCCTGGGAGCGTTTGACCCTGTCGCCGGATGGGAAAGTCCTAGCCGTGCCCGTCGGCTACAAGGAATTACATCTCTTCGATACCGCGACGGGAAAACGCCTGCACCGTCTGACGACGAAAACGCGCACGATCGCCGTCGCTTTTGCGGTGGACGAGCCGGTCGTGTTGGTCCTTACCGGAGATCGCACCATATGGCGGTGGCAGACGACGACGACGGGCAAACGGCTTTCGGATCTGTCGCTCCCGCCGGACCAGGAAGAACCGCCTCTCGGCAATCCCGATAGTATGCCTCACGGCGAGATGTTCGTGTTGTCGCCGGATGGCAGGTGGGCGGCTCACGCCAGCGAAAACACCTTTCTTCGCGTTCTCGACGTAAACGAGCGGCGTTCGATTTGCCGATTTGCCAAACTCCCCGCGATCGTCTCCGTCTCGGCCTTCGCGCCGGACGGACGAACTCTGGCCTGGGCCGAAGAATCGGGTGTCATCCACTGGTTGGAACTGGCGACGGGACGCGAGCGCCGCGCGCTGCCGGGTCATGTTGGCTCAATTCAGCAATTGGTTTTCACCGCCGACGGCAAACGTATCTTCTCCGCTTCCGACGATGCGACGGCTCTCGTCTGGGATCTTGTCGGAACGGAAAAGATAACGCTTTCCGCCGCTCTGCGCGACGCCTGTTGGAACGATTTGGCCGACAAGGACGCGGCCAAGGCGTATCGCGCTCTGTCGCAGTTGATCGCCGCGCCGACGGAGGCTCTGGCTTTGCTCCGCACCCAGTTGAAGCCCGCCGAAGGAGTGGACGAGAAGAGCATCGCACGCCGCATCGCCGACCTCGACGACGATGCCTTCGCCGTGCGCGAACAAGCGACGGAACAACTGCGCAAATGGGGCGAATTGACCGAACCGGCCTTGCGTCGGACATTGGAATCGAAGCCGACGCTGGAGATGCGCCGCCGCATCCAGGGAATACTCGATGAGGTCGCCGACCGCCGTGCCCATCCGTCCCCAGAGCAATTGCGACAATTGCGAGCGGTTGAGGTGTTGGAGCGCATCGGCTCGAGCGAATCGCGGACTCTGTTGGAGAACTTGGCGAAGGGAGCGGCAGGCGCGCGACTGACCCGCGAGGCCAAAGACACCCTGCGCCGGCTTCAGGCGCATCGGATTGCCGCGCCGTGAGGACGGCACGGCGTGGGCTTCGTTCTTCGTCTTTCATCGTCCGCAACCGTTCTTCCATGCGCGGGCGCGCTTCCAAAGTCGGTGGCTTCTGGAGTGTCGACGGCTGCGTTCCTTCGATCGCAAACTCATTTCTTATCACGGAAGCCGCGGCCGATCATTGAGGCCGACGCTGGAGGCCAGCGATTGCCTCGGCGCGCGGGGTTTTTTATACGCAATCGGGCGGAAATCTGCTAATCTCATGGTCGGAATGAGGCGGTCGGGCGTTTGTGGGGTTAATTCCTGACAATCGGCCGTCGAACGAAGACGGCGTTGGTGAAACCCAAGACGAAAGGGCAGCGATGGATAAGTCGGCGAGCGAACAACAAGTTGCAACCAGTCGAGCCGAGACGGAGCCGGAGATAAGCGGAGCCGGTACGTCTCGAACCTACGCTTGGTGGCTGGTGATGGGACTGGTGGGTCTGGATTGCATCAGTACGTTGGGGTATCTGCCGACGTTGGCCGTGAATGGAGCGGGGGTGATGGCCCCCTTGGCTGCCGCCGCCGTTTCCTTCCTCATCCTCTTTGCCGCCTTGCCCGTCTACCTCTATGTCGTCGGTCGTTCGCCGAACGGTCGCGGAGCCACGGGGCTGCTCGAAAGCCATCTCTCCGGGTGGGGAGGAAAGTTGTTCCTACTCTTCCTGTTGGGTTTCGTCGCCACGGATTTCGTGATGACGCGCGCGCTGTCTACCGCCGATGCGTCCCGGCATCTGCTCGCCAATGAATACACGCGCTCCGGCATGGATTGGCTGATGCAGCGCAAGGAGGTCGTTCACGACGCCCTGCCCGAATCTCTGAAAGGAGATTGGACGGATCGCGTCATGGCGTGGTGGAACGAGCAGATGATCGGGGCGACGGCGCTCATGGTCTTGGGTTTCGCGCTCTACTTCTTCCTGCTGCGAGGCTTCACGCGCGGCTTTCTGATGTTCGCCGGAGCGGTCGTCGCGCTGTTTCTGGCGGTGAACGTCGCGGTCGTCGCCAGCAGTCTCCTCCATGTGGCGCGCCATCCCGATTATACGACCAATTGGATGCGTTTAGTGTCTTTTACGTCTTTCGATGCGTCGCCGTCGGAGTTGATCGGAGATTTTCTCAAGCTCTCGGTGAGTTATCTGCCGGCGTTGATATTGGGTTTCAGCGGTTTCGAGTTGAGCATGACGAGTGCCCCGCTGGTCCGCGGCTGGGCCAACGACGACCCCTCTCAACCGCGAGGCCGCATCCGCAACGCGCGCAAACTGTTGATCGTGACGGCGGTGGTTATGGCCGTCCTCGTTCCCACGTCGGTGGCGAGCGTGAAGTTTCTCGTGCCGCCCGGCGAACTGGCCGAGGGCGGCGCGGCGCGCGATCGCGCCCTCGCGTACATCGCGCACGGCGGCGTCCTTCAAGGGCCTGGCGAAGCCGTGTCCGTCGCCGCTCCGCTGGAGATGGACGACGATGGCGATCCCGTCGACGAGTTTGGCCCCGACGCTCCCGGCGAGGATCGCGTCAATCCACCCGTTGAAAAGCGGAATAAAGCGGAGGCCACGCTACCGGCCGCAGACGTGAATCCGCTGTTCGGGCCTGTCTTCGGCGCGGTGTACGATCTGAGTGCCGTCCTCATCCTCTTCCTGGCCGGAGCGAGCGTGACCATCGGCCTGCGCGATCTCTTGCCGCAATACCTGACGCGCTACGGCATGGAAATGCACTGGGCGCGCAACGTCGGCCTCTTGCTTCACGCCTTCAACGCCATCGTGTTGGTGGTCGTCATTGCCTTTCATGCCAACGTATCGCATCAGCAGGGGGCCTACGCCGTCAGCGTGCTGGTGCTGATGACCGGGGCGGCGCTGGCGGTCTTCGTCGATCTTCGGGTCAAAAAGAAGCCGTCGTTCTTGCAATCGCTTGCTCTCATTCCTTGCGCCGCAATCGGCCTGATCTTCTTATTCTTGGCGATCTGGGTTGGCGTCGAGACACCCATCGGTTTGGTTATCGCGCTGCTCATTGTCGCCGCGTTGCTCGTGTCGGCCGGGCTGTCTCGGTGGATGCGCAGCACCGAGTTGCGCTACTATGGCTTTGCCTTCGCCGACGAAGAGTCGGCGGTTCGTTGGGAAGAGATTCGGCGGCTCGAATTTCAAGTGTTGGCACCGCATCGTCCCGATCACCTCACGTTGGCCGAGGTGGAGAACGAGATTCGCGCCCGTCATCGCCTCGGCGCGGAGGTACCCATCCTTTTCATCGAAGCGGAGTTGGGCGACCCCAGCGATTTTCAGCAACATCCGCTCATGCAGATTGTGAAGGAAGATGGACGGGAGATCATTCGGGTCACTCAGTGCGCTTCGATCGCGCATGTGTTGGCGGCGATTGCCTTGGAGTTCCGAGAGATCGGACGCCCTCCGGAAATACACTTCGGCTGGTCCGAGGAATCGCCGCTGGCATCGAACTTCAATTTCTTGCTCTGGGGTGAGGGCAACATCCCCTGGCTGGTCCACGCGCTCGTCCGCAAGGCCGAACCCGATCCGGCGCGACAGCCGCGCGTCGTCATCGGTTGAACGATCCGCCGACTCGCTACAATGACGCCATGAGCGCGTTTGCCGTCGATCTTGAAGACATGCGGGCAGCGGCGCGGCGCATCGCGCCGTTCGCCCATCGCACGCCGGTGGCGACCTGCGCGACGCTCGACCGTATCGCCGGTCGCGCGCTGTTCTTCAAGTGCGAACATCTGCAAAAAGCGGGCGCGTTCAAGTTTCGGGGCGCGTGCAATGCCGTTCTACGTCTGTCGCCAGAGACAGCGGCGCGCGGCGTGGCGACGCACAGCTCTGGAAATCACGCTGGGGCGCTCGCACTGGCCGCCAAGCTGCGCGGCATACCCGCCCACATCGTCATGCCGCGCAACGCCTCGCCGGTCAAACGCCGCGCCGTCGAAGAATACGGCGGGCGCGTGGTCGAATGCGAACCGACGCTGGCGGCGCGCGAGACGACGGTAGCGGCCGTCGTTGCCGAGACGAGTGCGACACTGATTCCACCGTACAACCACGTCGATGTCATCGCCGGTCAAGGGACGACCGTTCTGGAATTGCTGGAACAGGCTCCGGGTCTCGATGCCCTGGTGATGCCGGTCGGCGGGGGAGGACTGATGGCCGGCGCGACGCTGGCGATGAAAGCGCTCGCTCCAAACGCGCGCGTCTTCGCCGCCGAGCCGATGGGGGCGGACGACGCAGCCCGATCCAAGGCGGCGGGAAGGCTGATCCCGCAGACCGGCCCGAACACTATCGCCGACGGCTTGCTCACGGGACTGGGCGATTTGACTTGGCCCGTCCTCCGCGATTGCGTCGAGCGCGTGGTGACGGTGGCGGACGAAGAGATCGTCGCCGCCATGCGCTTGGCGTGGGAACGCGCCAAACTGCTCATCGAACCGAGTGCCGCCGTCGCCCTCGCCGCCGTTTTAGCGCCGGAGTTTCGGGCTTTGAGGGGGATGCAACGAGTCGGCGTCCTCCTCAGCGGCGGCAATGTCCATCTCGACGCCCTACCGTGGTGAAAAGGGAGAACGTATTATCATGTCTTTCACCGTTTCC
>JAJXWW010000201.1 GCA_021781415.1 Planctomycetota bacterium | reverse complement strand
GGTAATCGGTTTGAGTCGGCGGCGTTGGTCGCGGGGTGATTCCACCCGGCGGCTGACGCCGCCGGTTCGCCTTCGCTGGAGCCTTTGGGTTCGGCGAACCGGCAGCGTAAGCTGCCGGGTAATCGGTTTGAGTCGGCGGCGTTGGTCGCGGGGTGATTCCACCCGGCGGCTGACGCCGCCGGTTCGCCTTCGCTGGAGCCTTTGGGTTCGGCGAACCGGCAGCGTAAGCTGCCGGGTAATCGGCTTTTACCGGCGGCGTTGGCCTCTGGGTGAAATCACCCGGCGGCTGACGCCGCCGGTTCGCCGATTTTTCTTGACATCTCATCCGAGAGCGGGTAATTGTGTGGAATAGGTGATAAGCACTCACTATCTTCATACTCGCGGATACGTCGGTGATCGTCGAACGGATCATAGTATCCATTTAAGGTCGTCAAAGTATCTACGATGCGAAACGGCTAGGCCGAGTAACTGATGAACCGCGTTGCGTTCGTAGTGCTGGCGTCGGTCGGTTTATGCCTGGGTTGTCAGCGGGAAGACCCTCCCGCCGACAAACCGGAGTCTATTTCTCTTTCCCCCTGGTTTGAAGACGATACCGATCGGGCCGGTCTGACCTTCGTTCACGATGCCGGTCCCGTGGGCGACTATTTCATGCCGCAGCAGGTCGGTTCGGGGGCGGCTCTCTTCGATTTCGATGGCGATGGAAAATTGGATCTTTACCTGCTCCAAAACGGCGGGCCTAAGTCGGCGTCCACCAATCGCCTCTATCGACAGGTGGAAGGCGGTCGCTTCGAGGATGTAAGCAAAGGTTCCAATCTTGACATTTCCGGCTACTGCATGGGCGTGGCAATTGGAGATGTCAACAACGACGGCAAGCCCGATGTGGCAGTGACGCGCTACGATCCCGATGGGGTCGGCGTGAAGCTGTTTCTCAACGAAGGCGGTGGGAAATTCACGGACATTACGCAGCGCGTTGGGCTTCGTAATCCCAGTTGGGGCACGTCGGCGGCGTTCTTCGACTACGACCGCGATGGTTGGCTCGATCTGATCGTCGTCAACTACGTCGATTACGATGCCACCTGGCCGTGCAAGGGGCCGTATGGCACGCCGGACTATTGCGCTCCCAAGACATTCCGGGGCCGAGTCAGCCGTTTGTTCCACAATCTGGGCGGTCAAACCTCGTGGAAGGGGTTCGCCGACGTGACCGAGGCTTCGGGCTTGGGTCGCGTTCCGGGTCCGGGGTTGGGCGTGGTGTGCGCCGATTTCGACGGCGACGATTGGCCGGACATCTTTATCGCCAACGACGGCAAACCCAATCACTTGTGGATCAACCAGAAGAACGGCACCTTCAAGGAAGAGGCGGTGCTGCGCGGCTTGGCCTACAACGGCATGGGACAGGCGCAAGCGGGTATGGGCATTGCCTGGGGCGACGTGGACGGCGACGGCTTGCTCGATGTCTTCGTCACCCACCTGACCGAAGAGGGCAATACCCTATGGCGACAGGGACCGCCCGGCTTGTATCGGGACACCTCGGCAGCGGGAGGCTTTTTGAAGAGTTCGGCGCGCGGCACGGGGTTCGGCACGCTGTTGGCCGACTTCGATAACGACGGCGCGCTCGATTTGGCCGTTCTCAACGGGCGCGTGTCGGCCAAGGCCGAGGTGGACGATTGGTCGTTGGGGCCGTTCTGGAGCCGTTACGGCGATCACAATCAAATCTTTCGCGGCGACGGAAAAGGCTATTTCGACAATCTGTCTCCCCATAATCCGGCATTCTGTGGCAAACAGAACGTGGCCCGCTGTCTCATTCGCGGCGACATCGACGGCGATGGTGGGATCGATCTGTTGGCGACGACCATCGGCGGTCCCGCGCGGCTGTTCAAGAATGTCGCGCCCCATCGCGGTCACTGGCTCCAAGTGCGCGCGTTCGATCCGGCGCTGCGGCGCGACGCCTTAGGCGCGCTGGTGCGCCTTCAAGTCGGTGGAACGCGCCGCGTCGGTTCGGCGCACCCGACGGACAGCTACCTTGGCAGCAGCGAACCGATCGCTCACTTCGGTTTGGGAACGTTCGAGCGCGTGGAGTCGATCGAAGTCGTTTGGCCCAACGGCGAGCGGGAAATCTTCGACCATCAACACCAAGGTTATACGGTCGATAAGCGTCTCGAATTGCGAAAGGGCGAGGGTCGTTCAACGGGCAAGTAACTCGCGTTCTTTAAAAGATAGTTCGCCCTACGGTCTTTTTTGGAGGATTTGTTCATGGCTGTTCTTCTTCGTTTCGTTCGCAGCAGAGGGCGGGGTTTCACCCTCATCGAGCTGTTGGTGGTCATCGCCATCATTGCCATTCTGATTGGATTGCTGCTACCGGCGATCCAGAAGGTGCGCGAGGCCGCCAGCCGCATGAGTTGTTCTAACAATCTCAAACAGATTGGACTTGCGGTCCACAATTTCAACGGCACTTACAATGTGCTTCCCCTCGTCGAGGGCGTTGGCTTGAACCAGGGTAGGGGTAGCTCCTATGGAAACGTCTATAGCCCAACGGGAACGTCCGGCACGGTCTTCTTTTATTTGTTACCGTACATGGAACAAAATAACGTCTACAATCTCGCCGGCGGTTACTCCTCGAACGTCGGCAGCACGGTAATCAAAGAGTTCCTCTGTCCGAGCGACCCGGTGGTCATCAACGCCAACACCTACGGCGGTTGTGGCGTCATGCAGTCGTCGACGATTCAGCGCGACGGTTATGCGTCGTGCAACTACGCGGCCAACGTCGAGGTGTTCGAGCCGCGCGGCACGCAAAACATCGTCGCACAGATTCCCGACGGCACGTCGAATACCGTGATGTTCGCCGAACGATTCCGCAATTGTTCGCCCACTTCGGGAGGATGCACGTTGCCGGCGTGGGCGTGGGATACGATCCTCAACGGCAGCGATCCATGGTCCAGTCCCACCTTCGGGGCACAAAACGATGGCATTTGGCAGATGAATGCCGGGGGAGCCGAGTTCTACTATGGCTCCATCGCATTCCAAGCAGGCCCGTCCGCCCAGCAGTGCAACTGGTACGTCACCCAAGGACCGCACACCGGGGCCATGATGGCCGGTCTGGCCGACGGCAGCGTTCGCACCGTGAACGGCGGCATGTCGGTCTACACTTGGAACGCCGCCTGCACTCCGCATGGAGGCGAGACCTTGGGGTCGGATTGGTAAGCGCCGATGGCCACGAGCGGAGGGCTTGCGCCCTCCGCTTGCCGGTCGTCTTCGATTCCCGCATCTTTCATTGAGGATTATTCATGTATCGCAATTTCTGTTGCCGTTCGGTCGGCATGGTTGTCCTCGCCGGCCTGATTCTCGTCGTGGGCTGCGGTAAGAAGTTGCCGCCCATGTCGCCAGTTTCAGGAAAAGTCACCGTCGACGGTCAAGCGCTCACTGCCGGACAGGTAGCGCTGATTCCCGACACCGGCATCCCGACTCAAGAATCGGCCAAGGATCAGTCACCGACGGCCGGCCTGTCCGCCGGTCCAATCGGCTCCGACGGAACCTACAAGATTTTTACCGCCGGTAAGGAAGGAGCGCCGGCGGGGAAATACCGCGTCACCGTGACGCCGTCCATGATGCCCTCCGCCGACCCCAAGACTCCACCGGCCGTCGGATTCGATCGTTCGTTTTCCGATCCGCGCAACACGAAGCTGAAAATTGAAGTTCCGTCCGGGAGCTACGACTTGAAGTTGACGAAGTGAGTTTTTTCGAAGAGTAGTCAGTAGTCAGTAGTCAGAAAATAGATTGAGTACACTTTACTGGCTACTGACTACTGACTACTTCGCCTTGACTACTTTCTTTAATCCAGCTAGCGCGCGCGGACGCCAGGCCGCGTTCGCCGGTCCCATTTCGATGGCCTGTTGGAGGTGATCGCGAGCCTCGTCGAGGCGGCCCGCTTCGACGAGCATTTCTCCCAAGTAGAAATGTAACTCGGCATGTTCGGGATTGCAGCGTACCGCATCTTGCAATGCGGTCAAAGCTTTCGCTCGTTGTCCCAGCCCTTTTAGTGATAATCCAAGCGTCATAAAGGCGAAACCGTAATCGGGCTTGATCTTCAAGGTTTCCTCGGCGCGCTGAATGGCTTCTCGATAGAGTGCTTCGGCGCGCTCGCGAAAGCCGTGCTGCGCCTCGGCCTCGGCGTGCGTGAACAGAACGAGACTGAGATAATAATGGACCTGAACCTTGTCCGGCGCGATTTGCAGGGCCTCGCGCAGCAGCCGTTCGGCTTGGATGTGATCTCCCATCCTTCCAACGAGTTTGGCCAACGTCACGCGCGGCAAATAGTCGTTGGGATATTCCGTCAACATGGGACGCAGCATCTCCACTGCTTTACCGAGGTTTCCCGCTGCTTCCAGAGACTCGATGTGGCGATAGCGCATGCGCTTTTTCACCGCCCACGGTAAATACTCCGCGGCATAGGGATCGAGCCAATCGCGGTCCATTGGCAGTCGATTGGCCAATTGACGGAACTTCTCGGCTGCGGCGGCGTCGTCCAGACGGCGGCAGACGGCGGCCAATTGCACGCAGGCCTTTTGCTGGGCAAAGGGATCGCCGGCACAGCGCTGCAACTCCGCTCGACTGTTCTTCCAATCGGTGCGCGCGGCGTAAACTAAACCCAAACCGTAGCGCGCTCGAATTTCGTTCTCTCGCCGCGCCAACACGTTGCGATATTGCTCTTCGGCTTCGTCCAATCGCCCCAGCGCCAGCAGCGTCTCCGCCGCCATCAAGCGCGGCACGAAGTTGCCCGATGTCGTCGCTTCCTCGCGCTCGATGGCTCGTTGGAAGAAGGGAATTGCCTCTTCCGGCTCGCCTCGATTGATTGCGATGCCTCCTCGAAAATAAGGCCAGCGCGGATTGGAGGGATCGAGCCGTTCCGCTTCGGCAAAACAAATGCTTCCTTCCACTTCCATGTCGTTGGCGAGAAACGCTTGGCCGAGTCGGCCCCAGGCTCGCGCCGAGCGAGGCTCGCTCAACACTTCTTCGCGCGCTTTGTCGACGATCGTTGTGACTTCGGGGTCCGCCCGATTGGCGGGCACGGAAGGCGGGATCGGCGCGGGAGGGGCGCGATGCGTCCACCAGAACGAGCCGCCCCCTGCCAAGCCAAGCATCACAATCGATGCGGCCCAGAAAACGAATCGGCGACGAAAGACGGTCCTCGGTGGAACATCGGGGGAGGAGGTCATGGGTCCACTCGTCCGGGATTGGGTCGATTTTGGAGACGCAAGGGGTATTCGTCCACGATAAACCTTCCGCGCGACAAGTCAAGCGGGCGGTGCGGTAGAATCGCCTTTTGCGAAAAGTCTACCCAATCGGACGCTCTCCGACGCGGTTTCGACCGCGCAACCATGTTCCCATCGCTTCAATCCCCATAAGATACATTGGAGACGGGATTAGATATTCGCTTCGTCCGCGCGTCGGTCTCTACCGTGTGAAACGGGGATGACGATCGTAACCGGCAAACCGTCTTCCCTACCCGCCCCGAAGTGATTTTCTCTCAAAAGGGTGGAGCGATTTGCTTCGCATCGGTTAAATTTGGAGAAGCTGCGAAGATTCGGTAGCTTTGACAAATAGATCGGGAGACTCTATGATGCGACGAGACTTGAGCGGAGCGCGGGTGCTGCTGACCGGAGCGTCGAGCGGCATCGGTCGCAGCTTGGCCGAACAGGCGGCCCGCGCTGGAGCGAAGCTCGTTCTCACGGCGCGTTCGACGGACAAGCTGGAACAATTGGCGCGCTCCCTAACGACTCTCGGCGCGGAAGCCATTGCCGTGCCCGGCGACATCACCCGCGAAGCGGATCGCCAGCACATCCTGGCGACGGCGCTGGAACGCTTCGACGGGCTGGACGTACTAATTAACAATGCAGGCGTCGGCAGTTGGTGCCACTTCGCGGAAAACTCCGAAGAAGTCCTGCGGCGCGTCTTCGAGGTCAACTTCTTCGCCCCCGCCGAGTTGATTCGCCTGGCCATTCCGGAACTGCACAAAGGCCGACAGCCGGCCATCGTCAATGTCGCCTCCATGTGCGGTCGGCGCGGCATCCCGGCGTGGAGCGAATACTCGGCCAGCAAGTTCGCCCTGTGCGGATTGACCGAGGCGCTGCGCGGCGAAATGGTCCGCTTCGGTATCGATGTGCTATTGGTGCTTCCCGGTCTGACGCGCAGCGAGCTATGGAGCAATCTGTTGCGGAACACCGGCCGCTATCCGATCGATGTCAGCAAGGGCATGCCGCCGGAGCGAGTAGCCGCCGGTATCTTACGCGCCGTGAGGAACAATCGCACCGAGACGGTCCTCGGCTGGGACGCGCGCTGGATGCTGCGCATCAATCGATTTCTTCCTCGTCTCGTGGATACCTTGCTCGCGCGGCAGGTTCGCAAGCTCTATGCGGTGGCATAGGGAACCGTCCCGGCGAACCCGCCGCGTAAGCCGCCGGGTTGCGGATTCATCACCCGGCAGCTTATGCGGCGGGTTCGCCGAGATGCACAACGGATGGCATGAGGCCCACGAAATAAGAAGGAAAACGGAATGTGCGGTATCGCGGGGATTATTGATGTATCGGGTCGCAATCGTCCGGCTCCCGCCGGCGCGGTTGAGGCCATGGCCGACGCCATCGTACATCGCGGGCCGGACGAGGATGGATTCCTCCATCGGCCTGGGTTGGCGTTCGCCTCGCGCCGCCTGAGCATCGTCGGCTTGGCCGACGGACGCCAACCGATCCACAACGAAGACAGCAGCGTCTCCGTCGTGTTCAACGGCGAATTATTCGACTATCCCGAAAAGCGCAAGGAACTGGAAGGGCGCGGCCATCGCTTCGCCACGCATTGCGATACCGAAGTCATTCCTCATAGCTGGGAAGATTACGGCGAAGAGTTCTTTCCCCAACTGCGCGGCCAATTCGCCTTCGCTCTGTGGGACGGCCGGCAGCGGCGCATCGTGCTGGCGCGCGATCGTTTCGGCATTTGTCCTTTGTACTGGACGCAACAGGGCGACTGGCTGCTGTTCGCTTCGGAGATCAAGGCGCTGCTCGCGTCCGGCATGGTCGAGGCCAAGCCCGATCCGCGCGGCCTCAATCATCTGTTCACCTTCTTCGCGCTGCCGGGACCGTATACTTGCTTCGACGGTATTCGCCTGCTGCCTCCGGGGCATTACCTGCGCATTCAATTGGGAGCGCTCGGCGAAACCGCCCAAATCAGCGAGCGCGTCTATTGGCAAATCGACTTCCCCGATCGCGGCCACGAGGATTACGAAAGCGGCGGCAAACAGCTCGCCGACGGCTTCGAGGAAGTCCTGCTCGGCGCGGTGACGCGACGGCTGCGGGCCGACGTGCCGGTCGTGTCGTATCTGTCCGGCGGCGTCGATTCCAGTATCGTCGTCGCGTTGGCCAGCAAGGTGCGCGGCACGCCCATCCCCTGCTTCAGCATCCAGATCGCCCGGCCCGATCTCGACGAATCGCGCGAGGCGACCTTGGTGGCCCGGCATATCGGCGTCGAGCCGATCGTGGTTCGCTGCGCCGAAGAGGATGTGCTGAACAACTATCCCGCGCTGATCCGCGCCGCCGAGGGGCCAGTCATCGACACCTCGTGCGCCGCTCTATTGATGTTGGCGCGCGAAGTTCACCAACGCGGCTTCAAGGTGGCCCTGACCGGCGAAGGCTCCGACGAATGGCTGGCCGGCTATCCGTGGCACAAGATCAATCGCTTGCTCGGTTGGCTCGATTTCGTCCCCGGATTGCAGCTCAGCCAGTTGACGCGCCGTCTGTTCGTCAAGATGACCGGAGCGCCGGCGTTCACCTGGGATCTGATTCGCCGCGCCCAAAAGGCGGTCGGCGGACACAACGGTTGGCTCGATCTCTACGGCGTAATGAGTACGTCGAAGCTGCGTTTCTTCAGCCCGTGGCTGTTGGAAGGCATGGAAGAGCGCTCACCCTACGAAGAACTCGGCTTCAATCCCGAACGCATGAAGCGCTGGCATCCGCTCAACCGAGAGTTGGCCGTGGGGGCGCGCATCCAGCTGGCCGGACTGCTCCTCAACGCCAAGGGCGACCGCGTGGCCATGAACTCTTCCGTCGAAACGCGCTATCCGTTTCTCGACGAAGCCGTGTTCGATTATTTGGCCAAAGTTCCGCCGCACTGGAAGCTGCGCGGCTTGCGCGACAAGGCGCTGTTGCGCGTCGTCGCCGAGCGCTGGCTGCCGCGCTCCATCGCCCGCCGTCGAAAAGCCATGTTTCGCGCTCCGTTTAATAGCTTTCAACTGGAACATGGACCGGCGTTCGTCGGCCAGCTGCTCAGCCCCGAATCGCTGCGCCGCACCGGCTATTTCCAGCCCGAAGCCGTCGAGCATTGGCGAACGACGTTTCCCAAACTGCGGCGCGGAATGCCGGTGCGAACGTCCATCGAAATGGGCCTCGTCGGCATCTTGGCCACCCAGCTGTGGCATCATACGTTCATCGACGGAAGTTTGGCCGACTTGCCGTCGCTGGCAGGCGGCAATCGGCAATCGGCTATCGGCCATCGGCTATCGGCTGTCGGCCAGTAGCTATCGGCCATCGGCTATCGGCCGGATACGGTGAGAACGAGGGCACAAGCTGTGGTCGAGGCATAAAACTAGGGTCGGCTAATACTGGCCGACAGCCGACAGCCGACAGCCGACAGCCGACAGCCGAGAAGGAGAATCATGGCTTCGTATTCGCTTGCAACTCTGTGGTTTGAACGACAGCGCTATCTGCCCGGCGTGTTGGCGGTGGCGTTCAGCGCGCTGCTGATCGCTTTGCAGTGCGGCCTGTTGTTGGGGTTGTTTTCGATCACGTCCATTCCCATCGACCACACGCACGCCGACGTGTGGATGGGCGCGCCCAAGGTGCTGTCGGTCGATTTGGGCCGACCCATTCCCGAAAGCACGCTGGCGCGCATGGGCGTGCAGCCGGAGATCGAACGCTGCGAGCCTTACTTGCAGGGCTTCGCTTTTTGGGCCAAGCCGGGGGGCGGCAACGAGTTGTGCATGGTCATCGGCTCGCAGCTCAGTCCCGATTCGTTGGGCAAGATCGACAAGCTGACGCCGCAACAATGCGGGCTGTTGGCCGAGGAGGGAACCGTCATCATCGACGAATCGGACGTGAAGCGGCTGGGCGTCAAAGGGATCGGCTCGACGGCGGAGATTTCCGGCCATGCGGTGCGCGTCGTCGGCACGACGCGCGGCCTGCCGAGTCTGGCCGGTCCCTACGTTCTGTGTTCCATACCGACGGCCCGAAAGCGCTTGCCGATCCAACAGGGGCAGACGACGACCTACGTTCTCGGACGCTGCCGCAACGCTACCCAAGCGGAGCATGTGGTCGAGCGCCTGCACCAGAACTACTCGGACGTGTCGGCATTCACCACCGGCGAGTTTTCGCGCCGCACGCAGCTGCATTGGCTGCTCAAGACGAAGGCCGGCATCGCCCTGGGTTACGCTGCCGCTTTGGGATTGCTCGTCGGCGCGGTCGTCACCAGCCAAACCCTGTACGCGGCGACGGTGGCTTCGCTGCGCGAGTACGCCGTGCTGCGCGCCTTGGGCATTCCGCGCTGGCGCATGGCCCTCATGGTCGTGTCGCAATCGTTTTGGATTGGTATCATTGGAATAGCACTCGCCGTGCCGGCGGGATACAGTCTGGCATGGGCGGCGGATCGCATGATGGGCGTCCACATCGTCTCGCTGCCGTGGTGGCTGCAAACCTCGGCGGCGGTGGTGACGCTGGTCATGGCTCTGTTGTCCGGCCTGTTCGCGCTGCGCTCGTTGCGCCAGATCGAACCGGCCACCTTGCTTCGCTAAGCTGTCCGATAAGCCCCTCTCCCCCTGTACTCAGGGGGAGAGGGGTTGGGGTGAGGGGGTGATTTTCTCGCGTATTCTCGCCCCTCACCCCCGACCCCTCTCCCCTGAGTACAGGGGCGAGGGGGGCTTTGCGGATCGTCTCTAAGTCGTTTCGCCGCGGGTCGCGGCGAAACGGAGTTTTTTCGAGGATCGGCAACGATGATTGACGACATGCCATCCGTGCCATCCCTGCAAGCCGTGCGTCTGTCGCGCAGCTTCGGGCAGGGCGAGACGAAATCGACCGTCTTACACGACGTCTCGCTCAAGCTCTACTCCGGACAGATCACGCTGCTTATGGGACCGTCGGGCAGCGGCAAATCGACGCTGTTGGCGATCCTGTCCGGCCTGTTGCATCCGGATGCCGGCCGCGTCGTCGCCTTGGGACAAGACCTGTGGTCGATGTCCGACCGCGAGCGCGAGCGATTTCGACTTCGTCACTGCGGTTTCATCTTTCAGGGATACAATTTGTTCAACGCCCTGACGGCTCGGCAACAGTTGGAGATGGTGGCGCGCTGGGGAGAAGGCGCGTCGACCGGCGAGGCACGCCGCCGTGCCGACGAGATTCTGATGCTCTTGGGCATGGCCAAGAAGGCCCATCTCCGCCCGACCGAACTGTCCGGTGGCGAGAAGCAGCGCGTGGCCATCGGCCGCGCTCTCATCAAGGATCCGAACTTCTGTTTCGCCGACGAACCGACCAGCGCGCTCGATTGGAAGGCCGGCGAGCAGGTGGTCGAACTTCTCCGTAGCGCCGCCCACGACCGCGGAGCCACGGTTCTGATCGTCGCCCACGACGCCCGCATCATCGAGCATGTGGATCGCGTCATCCACATGGAAGACGGCCAACTGATCGACCACGACGACGACTACGAACCGATGCTGCATAAGATAAAGCAAGAGGGCTGAGCCATGCACGCGGAAATCATCGATTCACCTTTGACCGCATCCTCGCCGGAGGTGAGTTTCATGGAGCCGATCCGTCCGTCCACCGCGCCGGCGCGGACTTGGCGCGTGTCGCTCGCCGTCTCGCTGGGGGCACTGCTGCTCGTGGCGTCGCTGGTGATCGCGGGGTTGAGCATCCGCGCTCGTCCCGGCGATTCGTCGGTGCCGTCGCCGACCGCCGTGCCGGCGTCCGAATCGCAAGCCTGGTACTCTCTGGGAAAAGTGGATATGGAGGGGGGTATAACTCAGCTTTATCCCATGCAGATGGGGCGCGTGGCCTCCGTCGAAGCGCGCGAGAACGAGCCGGTCAAGGCGGGCCAACCCCTCGTGCGTCTCGAAGGTACCGTGCAGCGCTTGAAACAACGCCAGGCGGAGATGGATTGGCAAGGCGCGCAGCGGGAATTGGCCATCGCCGAGGCCAAAGTGCAAGAGGCGAGCGCGGCCATCGCGGCTCAAACGATCGCCATCGACGCCGCCCTCAAGAACGTGGAAAAGGCGCGCATCGTCCAAGGTAAATTGCAACGATTCGACAAATCGGACCTTGTGGGCGATAAAGAGACTCTACAGATCGCGGAAATAACCCTCGAACAGGCCGAGTTGGCCGTGCGGGGCGAGCGGGGCAAGCTCGCTCTCGCCGAGGCCGCCAAACACACCGCCGAACGGTACGTCGCCGCCGCCAAGATCAAGATCGAGGGCAAGGAGGCGCAGCTGGAAGAGGCCAAGAATGCCGTGGCCGAATGCGTCCTCCGCGCTCCCGTCGACGGCACGCCGCTGCGCATTCTCGTCAACCCCGGCCAAACGCTGGGAGCCAATCCGCGCCAGCCGGCGGTTCAGTTCGCCGCCGAACGTCCCCTCATGGTCCGCGCCGAAGTCGAACAAGAGTTCGTGGACCGCGTGCGCGAGAGTCAGCATGTGGTCGTCGAGGACCACGTTACCGGCAAAGAGTGCGGCCAAGGCAAGGTCGTGAGTCTGGCCCGCTGGTTCGCCCCCAGCCGCACCAACAATCCCGAAGCACTGCAACTAAATAACGACTCACGCACTCTCGAATGTATCGTACAAATCGAATCCAAGACCGGCGAAATGCGCATCGGCCAGCGCGTCCGCGTCCGCTTCGTCGATTGACCCTTACCCCGAGACGAGAGACAGCGCGAGGTGGAGGATCGGAGTGCCCGTTCGAGGGATGATGTGGCGCGTCGCCCAATGGATGTCCTCAGCGTGGGACATAGATACGCGGTCGATCGCGGTATTCTTGGTGAGCGATGCCGAACAACAGTTCCGCGACATCAACGGCGACTCGTTCAGCATAGATCGAGTTGCGTTCAAACTTTTTCTTATTGGCGAGGGTAAGAACGGGAAAGCAACCCTTATGCCAAGAATCCGCAAGAGTTGCATGCAGCGAATTTTCATTCTCGTCGTTACGATTGTCCGTGAAGAGAACCCAACCGTCCTGCTGGCAGCGCTGCCAAAGCGAGCGATCGTCGAGATTTTGCGGAATTTGAAGATCGGCGAAGGTTGCAAATTCGAGGGGAATCTCGATGAGAACACTTTCGAGATCGAGCGATTCGAAGAGCTGACAAAGGTACAGCAAATGACCTTGAACGTTCACGTCGGCCAGCAATCCACGCATGAACCGCCCCTTGTTTGGCTAAGATTCTTGTTGGGCGAGCCATTCGCGGAAGGTGGGCAATGGTTCGGGGTTCCTGGTGCCATTCGACGCGGCGGAGTTTTCCGCGCGTTCTTGCCCATCGGCTTGTCGGCGCTTGACTACCCAGTCTTTGAAACGAAGAAATGCGGCGCGAGTCTCTTGAGCGCGCTCGCGCACTTCCGGCGGATTTCCCTCGGCCAGCCGCGCTTCGATATCCATATGGCGAGCTAAAACGGCATCCGCATGATTCAGAACATACGCTCGCGCCGCCGCCACCTGCTCCGGCGTCAAGTCGTAGAGCCGACACAAAAATGTCTCGGTGGCCGTGGCATCCAGAAAATAGGGCAGTAGATTGTACACGGTTATCCGCGTGCCGACGATTTCAGGCCCACGGTCGTGGATCGGTTCGCCGCTCATCTCATTCTCCTTCACTTCGGTTATCCGCTATCGTAGCAGTTCCGAGACGCCGCGCCTTGCGGTAGCTCATAAAAAGATCGAATCGGTGAGAATCGCTTTCTTTTCGTGAAAGAGATAGGCAAAGGTGAATACTCCTCTCGGCATCGCATTGATCGGTTGCGGCACGGTCGGCGGCGGCGTGGCGCGGCTGTTATTGGAACAATCCGAGCGCTTGGCGGCGCGGGCGGGACGGCCTTTGGCCTTGCGCCGCGTCGTGGTCCGCGACACGGAAAAACCCCGTCCGGCGGCGTTGCCGCGCGCGTTGCTAACGACGGACCTGCAACAGGTGTTGAACGATCCGAGCGTGCAGGTCGGCGTCGAACTGGTTGGCGGCGTGGACTGGGCCAAGCAAGCGGTGTTGTCGCTGCTTGAGGCGGGCAAGGACGTGGTGACGGCCAACAAGGCGCTGTTGGCGCAGCACGGGGCCGAAGTGTTCGACGCGGCCCGGCGGCACGGTCGCGCGGTCGCCTTCGAGGCCAGCGTGGCCGGCGGCGTGCCCATCGTGGCCGCCCTGGCGCAGTGCCTGGCCGCCAATGAGATTCAATCGCTGCAAGGCATCCTCAACGGCACCTGCAATTTCATCCTCACGAGCATGACCGAGAAAGGCCAAACCTACGCCGATGCCTTGGCCGAGGCCCAAAGGCGCGGCTACGCCGAAGCCGACCCGACGCTCGATGTCAACGGCACCGACGCCGCCCACAAACTCGCCATCCTGGTGCAACTCGCCTTCGGACTTGCCGTGCCCGTCGATGCCATCGAACGGCGCGGCATCGCCGACATCGATGCCCTCGATATTCGCTTTGCCGGCGAGTTGGGTTACACCATCAAACTGCTGGCTGAGACTTGGCGCATGGGCGACAAGCTGGCGCTGCACGTTTCGCCGGTGCTGCTGCGGAAACAAGCGCCGTTGGCGATGGTGCGCGGTGCCTACAACGCCATTCACGTCGTTGGCGACGCGGTGGGCGATGCTCTGTTCGCCGGGCGCGGCGCGGGGCAGATGCCGACCGCTAGCGCCGTCGTCGCCGATCTCATCGACTTGGCCGTTGGCCGGGCGCAGAAGACGTTCGAGACCCTCAAACTCTGGTCCGCACGAACGCAGGCTCCGCCACTATTTCCGTCGGCCTCGGTGCGCACGCGCTTCTATCTGCGTCTGTTCGTCGAGGACCGCCCCGGCGTTCTCGCCGATGTGACGCGCGTGCTGGCCAACCATCACATCAGCATCGCCTCGGTGATTCAGCACGAAGCGCCGGAGGACCACGAAGGCGGCCGCGTCCACCTGGTCATCATGTCCCACACGGCGCTCACCGGCGACTTCCGCGCCGCCGTCGCCGAACTGGATCGCCTCCAGCGCGTCGTCCCGCCCAGCGTGTACTTCCCGGTGGAGGATTGAGGGTTCGATTCAACGAAGGAGGAGGAATCTTCTCGTTGTACTTCCTGAATACTTGGATTAGAATCATGTTTGTGTTTTGAAGGCATGCGACGAGCTTCGTTCAACCGGAGTCCTCTCCTTCCGCAACATTGGCGTGGAAGGGATCGGTGACGCAAAATGGAAGCCGAGTATGAATCATCTCCATCGGGATGTCGCGGTACACCAAGCATTCCTTCAACTCTGCGACGATCTCCTCGACGAATTGGGAAATATAGACGCCTTTATTGTAGACAATGAAGTGACCGATGAAGGAACCGCGGTTGTGGCCGAGGTCGAGGCGATCCTTGAGGAACTGTTCGATTGTCCTTATGGACAAGGCGATTCCCTGAAGCGGGTGGTGGTTGCCGTTCAGTCTCAGGTCAACAATGCGCGTTGGGACCGTAGACACGTCGATTTTCTCCGCGATGTTTTCCGCTTCCTTCGCGTCAGGTATCTCGTCGACGAATCGAGTGTCAAAGCCTGTTACGACTACATGAGAGCGCGCGGGCTGGATTCGTTTCGAGGAACGATCGGCGAACCTCAGGTAGTGAAACGCTATCGCATTCAAGAGGTGGTCGAGGATGACAAGCCCCTCTCAACAACCCCCTAGTCCTCCGTCCGTATCGGATGCAACCTCGATCTCGCCTCGCCGCGCGCTGTTGGATACGACCGTCCAACTGGATCGGCGAAAGACCGAGGCACGCCGACGGAAGCTTGAATCGATTCTTGCCGAGTTCGATTGGAGGTTTTCCACGGGGATCTCGTTAGTCGAGTTCAAGGCCACGGTCATTCAAGAGTGCATCACCATTCACAATCAACTCCGAAGAACGGGGGCGCGGTTCACGCGGGCGAGAGATGCTCTTTTGGAGAAGAAGGGACGACAAATTAGCCTTCGCGCTCACATTTTCAACAACCTCCTCCAAGTTTTTGCCTCCTCGTTCGACATTTCGGAAGAAAGAGATTGTCGGCTTGCGGAGAAAGCGCGGCTTTTGCTTGAGAACATCATCCCCCAGCTTTACGCTTGGTTCGTCAAGGAGAGCGTGGATGCCGTTCTCAACGACCGACTCGCCTGCGACCGGGCCAAAGAACCGCCCCGAAAGAAGCGAGCGGCTTTCGAGGTCAATCTACCGGAATGCAAACGAGGCAAGAATAAAGGCTGCCATGTAGAGCAGGTGATACGGCAGGAGGGTTCTCAATTGGTGAGCTTGCTCGCGCCGCATTTGTCGGCCTCCGAACAACTTCAACAGGCTGTAGACATCTTTCAGAAGGTCTTGCAGAACTCCGAGATGGAACTTTCGCACGGAGACTGTAGAAGAGCCGGCGATTGCTTGATTGCCCTGGAAGCCAAGGAGAAGGCGACACATGCCTTATCGAGCAACGCGCGGGAGTGGGAACCGCTATCCGATCTGCTCGGCTTTCAGTTCGTACCCATCACCTTTCCAGAGGAAAAGACGGTTTGATTCGTCACCGAGTGTTGCACGAGCCTGTAGTGGAAAATCCGGATTATCTGACGCGCCAGTTGATTACCTAGGGGAAAAAAGGGGACGCGACGCGATTTTACTTGCCGCAGACGTGGCCTTGGCGTATGGTGCTGGGCATGCCACGATGTCCTCGCAATGCTCCTGACGGCTTCGTCTAACACGTACTCAACCGCGCGGTGGTCAAGTCTGTACCTGCGTGCCAGCGGCGACTGCGCGGGGAAAGAGCCTGTTACACCCTTGGCCACTGCCTCTGCTTGGGGACAGAGTTGGTTAACGCGGCACAGACCGAGGCCGAGTTGGCACGCGTAGGACGATCCGTGAAGCGGGGAGTCCGTATGGTACACCGCCCTGGCGGCAACAGACGGCGCGGACGATGGACTTGGAGGCCACCCTGCGTCCGCTCGGCCGACCGAAACAGCAAGAGAAGGTCGCGACCCAGCAACAGCAGGAGTGAAGCGGGCAAGCCTCTCCTATTCGAGTCGCGTCCCCTTGTTCCTGTCGGCTCATTCCGCCTCTCTTTTCTGGCTCCCACCATCCAGCCGACATTACCCTGCAGCAATTGGTCGTCTCCGAGGCTCTTATCCTATAACGGGAGGGCGCAATCCATCTCCGGAGGAGAAATGACGCGATCACTGCAAAGGTTGATCCAATATCTGCGCAAGAGCATTTCTCCGCATGGGGATCCCGCCTTGACGGACGCGCAATTGCCGGAGCGCTGGATCGTGCATGCGATCCGGCGTCGTTCGAGCTACTGCAGTGGCGGCATGGACCGATGGTCTACGGGGCAGCAATTAGACCGTTAAGCGGAATCGGCGAAGTTTTTTCCCCGCCGGTTCAGGTCAAGTCGCCCCCCGCGTTCCACCGAACATGGATAATTGAGGGGAAATCGGGTACAACTCCCTAATAGTAGACGTGTTTCGAGGAACGCGGATGACGTGGGCGATCAGCCTGTTTTCTGGGTGCGGCGGGTGCAGCTTGGGGCTTTCCCAGGGCGGGTTCTCTGTTTCGCTGGCTGCGGAACTGGACGAAGACGCCTGTCAGACCTACGGGGCGAACGTCGGGGCCGTGTCTCTCTGGCAAACCGACCTGAGGACCGTCCACCCGAAGGACATCTTGAAGCGGGTCGGGGCCGGGGAAATCCCGTTGGTGGTCGGGGGACCGCCGTGTCAGGGGTTTTCGTCGGCAGGGGCGAAGGACTGGACTGACCCTAGGAACTCGTTGCTGAAGAAGTACGTCGATCTTGTCGTTGCCTTGCGGCCAGTCTGGTTCGTGATGGAGAACGTCGAGGGGCTGCTGACCTCCAACGACGGCTTCTTCATCACGGAGGCCATCGCCCAGTTCTTGCGGGCCGGCTACTGGGTGAAGGCGAAGAAGATCTACATGGAGAAGTACGGCTTGCCGCAGCGGCGGAAGCGGGTCATCGTCGTTGGCAACCTCGAACGGTGTGACTTTGACTTCCCAGAGGAGACGCACGCGGAAGCCGACACGGGGACCCTGTTCGGTTCGGGAACCCCGTTGCTTTCCATCCTCGACGCCATCGGTGACATGGGAACGCCCGTCGAGAACGGGGACGTTTCATTCAGTAGCCTACCCAGGAACGAGTTTCAAATCGGGCTGAGGCGAAGGGACAACGGCCCGGTCACGCTGCACAATGTCAAGAAGGTGAACGCCACGACTGCGAACAGGATTCGTCACCTGAAACAGGGCAGTACGATGAAGGACTTGCCCGAAGAGTTGCAGCACGCCAGCTTCACACGCCGCGCCTACCGTCGTGTCATGGACGGAACCCCGACTGAAAAGCGCGGGGGAGCGCCGTCCGGCCTAAAGCGTCTTGTCGGAACCGACCCTTCCCTGACGATTACTTCGGCTTCGCCCAGCGAGTTCGTTCACCCCACCGAAGACCGGCTTCTAACCCTTCGGGAGTGCGCGAGAATCCAGGGCTTCCCAGACGGGTTCACCTTCTCGGGGTCATGGTCATCGGTCGCGACACAGATCGGCAACGCCATCCCGCCGGCCTTCATGAAGTTGCTGGCCGAACACATCAACGGGCTGGCGATGTGGAAGGCGAAGGAACCGTCAATAGGCAAGTGGCTCGGCATCGATGCGACGAAGTCAACGGGGGTCAGCCCGGCCCTGGCTAGGATGCTGTCGGAGCTTGAGGAGAAGACCAATGCCTACGTTTGACAGGGAGACGAAGCAACTGGTGAACGCCGCCCGGACTCTCGGCAACAAGGGCATCACGGTCTACCTCGAAGACGGGGAACTGCTTCGACTGTGCGCAGTGGTCGCGAATGACCTGGGTAAGGGTGAACTGCTGGCGAAGGTGGCGAAGACCGAAGAGTTGTCGAAGGGGTACTACGGGACGCCTCTCGACTGGTTCCTTCAGTCGGTTGACGGTAGCCTCGATTTTCAGACGGTCTACCTGTCCCTGCGTGACCAGATCGCCGACTTCCAGACCTACTTCAAGTGCCTCTGCGGGCTGCACAAGCGGCGGGTGAAGTTCGGCAAGATACTTGAAGTGCAGGCGATACCGAAGATTGAAACCATTGTCCCGCGATGCCTGCTTGAATACGGGATGCGTCCTGCAGAATCGTTGGCGTCGTGGATGGTGTGGAGAAAGTGGCTGTATGACATCGACAATCGGTCAGCCCAGGAAACCGGCTACCTGTTCGAGCCGATCCTGACCGCTTCCATCGGGGGAGTGTCCTACGGTCACAAGGCTTCGCCGATCAAGCGGCACACCGACAGGAGCAAGGGTAGGCAAGTCGATTGTGTGGACGGGAAGACGGCATACGAATTCAAGATGCGCGTGACCATCGCGGCCAGCGGGCAGGGACGCTTTCAAGAAGAACTGGACTTCGCGAAGGACTGCAAGGAATCCGACTACACCCCGGTTCTGCTTGTTCTCGACCCGACACCATCGTCACGCCTTGAAGACCTGTCGGCAGAGTACGGGAAGTACGGCGGCAGAGCCTATATCGGCCCCGACGCATGGACTCACATTGAGGAGAAGGCCGGGGAGGTGATGGGGAAGTTCGTGGAGCGGTACGTTCGAGTTCCACTGGAGCAAGTTGACCAGAACGCGGGAACCCTGCTGCCCCTCTCGATCATCGACAACGGCAGCAACATCAGCGTTCAACTCGGTTCCCAGCAGTTCACGATTCCGCGTGTGCGTCCCGAACTTCAGATTGAAGAGCCGGATGAAGCGTCTGAGGGTGATTGAGCGGCGGCTACTGACATTGCAGCGCGGACCCGGTTATCTCAAAATGGCTGGGAAGTGTCGAAGATCAACCGCGCGACATGAGGTAAACCATGAAGTTCGACAGCCCGAGCGAGCAGCTTTTCTTCACGACAGTCCGCATCGAGACGGCCACGCCAGCGGGAACGGGTACTGGCACAGGGTTCGGCCTTCTCTACGAGCATAACCCAACCCAGCAGTTCCCGTTCATCGTGACGAACAAGCACGTCATCAAGAACGCACATTCGGGCCGATTCTTCTTCACGAAGGAAAAGGACAACTCACCACTCGTTGGACAGCGGGTAGATGTTGGCATCGGCAACTTTGAGCAGCACTGGCACGGCCATCCTGATCCCGACATCGACGTTGCGGTTATGCCGTATCTCCCTCTCGTCACTCAGTTGCAAAGCCAGGGACAGCCCATCTTCTTCCAGCCGTTTCATCACAAGATGATTCCGACCGATGAGCAGATGATGGAACTGGACGCCCTGGAAGAGATTGCCTTCGTCGGCTATCCGAACGGCATCTTCGATTCAAAAAATCTGCTCCCGATCCTACGCCGGGGGACGACAGCCACGCCACCGCAGATCAACTACGAAGGCAAGCCCATCTTCTTGGTTGACGCCTCTGTCTTCCCAGGTTCGAGCGGTAGCCCTGTCCTAATCTGCAACCACGGGGGCTTCACCACGAAGAAGGGATTCTCTGTCGGAACCCGCGTGCTGTTGCTGGGCATCATCTCCAGTGTTCTCGTACAGAAGGACAACAACCTGTTGGAGTTCGTGACCGTGCCAACCGTAACCGCGGCTCCCGGCATCCGAACTACGCAGATGATTGACCTGGGTGTGGTATTCAAAGCGTCAGTCATCATTGAAACGGTGTTGGACTTCCTCAAGAAGCACGGGATACCGCTGGCTTGATTCCCGACGGGCGAAGCGTGATGTCAGTTCTTCCGGTAGGGCCGATCTTCCTTCGACGGACAAAAAAAGGGGACGCGACTCGATTTTAATCGCGACTCGATTTTACTTGCCGCAGACGTGACCTGGGCGTATGGTGCTGGGCATGCCACGATGTCCGCGCAATGCTCCTGGCGGCTTCGTCTACCAGGTACTCAACCGCGCCGTGGCCCGCCATGGACTCTTCCAGAAGGATGGCGATTACCAAGCCTTTGAACGTATCCTGGCCGAGGCCCTTGAGAAGTATCGCATGCGGGTGCTGGCCTTCGGTCCACGCCGATCGCACGATCAGCAGACCGTGCCACAACAGGGGGGCCATGCCACAACAGAGCGAAGTCTCCACCGAGTTTCTCTTCCGATTCGTTTACTCTTTTCCTCTATTATGCCCAAGAGAACGGCGTTGTTACCAGAGAGAAAAATTTGCTGGCGAGGGGACCCTACCGCGGCAAGGTGGCAAGGTTACTCGCGCTGGAAATTGTAAGTAATTGTAGATACATAAGTTGTAGTCCAAAAGTAACCTTGCCACCCCTCAAAAGAAGTTGGCAAGGTTACTTTTTGGCAGGCGAACGGGCAAGCCGGCGATGCGGGCCTGGAGGGGTGGCTCCCACGGCGTAGATGCGTCATCTGAAGCCGCGCTGTAACGTTCGTTGGATAGAATCGATGTGGGAGAAATGTCTTGATCGATGATCGCAGTAGTGATTTCGAGGGAAAACATCGGATTCGAAGGTCCTTGTGGGTGGACGAGCCTGTAGTGGAAAATCCGGATTATCTGACGCGCCAGTTGATTACCTATATCGGCAATAAGCGCGCCTTGCTGCGACAGATCGAGACGGCGGTGGAGCGCGTCAAAAGTCGGATGGGGAAGAAACGATTGCGCGTCTTCGATGTCTTCAGCGGCTCCGGCGTGGTGTCGCGCTTCCTCAAGGCGCACGCCTCGTTTCTGGTCGGCAACGACCTAGAGGACTATGCCGCCGTTATCGGACGATGTTATCTGCGCAATCGCGGCACGGTCGATCTTCGGGCCGTCGCCGCCCTCGTCGCCGAGTTGAACCAACGAGTGGAGAGCGAGGCGTTCGCGCCGGGATTTATCGAAGAACTGTACGCTCCCCGCGACGAGGCGAACATCGTCAAAGAGGACCGCGTTTTTTACACCCGCGCCAACGCTCGACGATTGGACAACTATCGCCGGCTTATCGAGGATGTTCCCGCCGACGTGCGCGATCTGTTGATGGGACCACTGCTCAGCGAGGCGTCGATTCACGCCAATACGGCCGGAGTCTTCAAGGGGTTTTATAAGAATCGGCAGACGGGCCTCGGACAATTCGGCGGCAGCGGCTCCGACGCCCTGAGCCGTATCAAGGGAAAGATCGAACTCGAAGCGCCCATTCTCAGCAATTATGAATGCGACTATGAAGTATTACAAGAAGACGCCAACGATGCCGCGACGATTCGCAAGGGGTTCGATCTCGCCTACATCGACCCCCCTTACAATCAGCATCCCTATGGATCGAATTATTTCATGTTAAATCTGCTCGTTCGCTACGAAAGGCCATTACATATAAGTGATGTCTCAGGGATACCAACCGATTGGCGTCGCTCCGGCTATAATGTACGTTCCCAATCGTTGGCATTATTACAAGATCTTCTTGCGAATCTCGACGCGCCTTACCTCCTCATCTCATTTAATAACGAAGGATTCGTTCGACCCGATGAGATGCTTGCTATGTTAAATACTTTGGGATCGGTGGATGTTCTCGAATCGCGCTACAACGCCTTCCGCGGCAGTCGGAATTTCAACGCGCGGTCGATCCACGTCGTCGAGCAGCTGTTCCTCGTCGAGAGGAGATAGTGGCGGCGAGAATTAAAAATGTCTCACGAACATTGCAGTTGCCGCTACTTCCTCTATACTCGCTACGTCGTCGAATTCGATTCGGACTTGGCCCATCCGCTTCGTACTCGGCGTCCTGCCGCGGCTGCGTTAGCTCAATCTTTGCTCTCCATGAGGTGCGTCCCATGAGTGATTCCGGTTGGAAGTCGATTCTTCATTCGCGTTTCGGGATGATTGTCGGCGCTTTGTTCGGCCTGTTTTTGATGTTGTTGACCGTGGCCATCGTGTTCGGCATCGAACACTACACCCTCGGCACCGCGCGCGGACTCGAAGAGAATGCCGGTAAAACGGTGAGCGTCGCCGCCGACAAGGTGGACGCGGCCAACGAGGGCAAACTCGTCCACCTCAGCGGCGAAGCGGCGACGAACGATACCGTCAACGATCCGGACTTCGGCATCTCCCTCAAGGCGCTGCGGCTGGTACGCGAGGTGGAGGTCTATCAATATAAAGAGAAAAAATCCGAGAAAAAGAAGGGTAACGATAAAGTCATCACCTACACCTACGATGAAATTTGGTCGAAATCCAAGCCGGCGTCGTCGCTGACGTTCAACGACAAAAAGAAGAAGAATCCCGACAAAAAGCCTTACGACGACGCCTCGTACAATGCCGTCGAGGTCAAACTGGGAGCCTTCGCGCTGACGCCGGGACAGATCGGGCAGATCAAGGCGGAGGAAGCATATCCCCTAACCGAAGAGATACTCGCCAAGGTTCCCGAAGAGGCCAAGGGCGGCGTCAAGGCGACCGCCGACGGCTTGCTTTATGTGGGAGCCAATCCCGATGCGCCGCGCGTCGGCGATTGCCGGATTCGCTATAAGCTTGCCAAACCGCAGACAATTACCGTGGTCGCCAAACAGGAGAGCGGCCGATTGGTTCCGTATCCCATTGAGGGGGGCAGCGACATCGATCTGGTCAAATCCGGCAAATTGAGCGCTCAGGAGATGTTCGAGGCGGCCAAATCGTCCAATGCGTTTCTCGGTTGGGCGGCGCGGATTTTCGGCTTCGGACTGATGGCGGCGGGGTTGTTTTTGGTGTTGCGTCCGACGGCGGCTTCGGCCTCCGGCGCGCCTCCCGAAAGCATGGGCTTCAACTTCAAAGTCGGCGTCTTCGCGCTGTGCGGGTCGCTGCCGGCGATTCTGGGCATCGTCGGCCTGCGGTGGTTGTTCGCCTCGCCGACGATCGGGCTGGGCCTGATGGTCCTCAGTTTTGTATTGCTCGTCGGCGTGGCCGCGCTCTCGTTCAATCGCTCCGTCGGCTTGCGAGCCGGCGGCGCGAAGTGGAGCAGCGACGAGCGCGATTATTTCCGCCGTATCGCCTTGGAGCCGGAAAACGCCGCCCTGCGCCTGGAGTTCGCCGACAAGCTGGAAAAGAAGCGCAATCCGCTGGGCGAATTCATCCGCGTGAACCACGAGCTGGACGCGCTGCCCGAAGGCGATTCGCGCCGCGAGGAACGCGACCAGCGCTGGGGCGAACTGCTCGAAGCCAACGGCAAAAAGTGGTTTCAGGGATTGAAGCAATTGCGACTGGAACCGCAAATCTTGGGCAATTTCTTCCCGTCGCTGTGGATGCACCACGGCATCCTCGACGAAGTGACCGTCGATCTTCCGGGCATTCTGCCGGAGAAGGTCGAGCAGTTGTTCGCCGCCGCGCCCGGATTGCGGAAGCTGCACATCCACAATTGTCGCATGGAACAGGGCGTCGGCGGATGGAAAGACATCAGCTACAAGCCCAACGTACCGGCCATCGCCAAGCTGCCGCAACTGGAACAAATCGGAGCGCTGAAGTTGTCTTCGCTCGGTCTGAGCGCCGACGACCTGAAAGCGGTAGCCAACTCGCCCTATTTGGCCAATCTCACCGAATTGGATTTCAATTATAACACGGCCGGCGCGGAGGGAGCTGCGGCCATCGGCCAATCGAAGACGTTGACCAAGTTGCGCGTCTTGGAGTTGCGCAGCTGCGAACTCGGCGAAGCGGGCGCGGTGGCGCTGGCGCGGGCGGCGAATCTGTCTCAGTTGATCGAACTCAACCTCGGCGGCAACGCCATCGGGCCGCGCGGGACGGCCACGCTGGCCGCCTCCCCATCGCTGAAAAACCTGCAAAAGCTGATCCTGGACGACAACGCGGTGGGACCGGCGGCCACGAAGAACCTCGCCATCTCGCCGAACCTGACGCAATTGACCGAACTCGACTTGAGCAACAACGACATTGGACCGCAAGGAGCGCAGGCGCTGGGGCAATCGACCAACGTGGCGAAACTTACGACATTGAAGCTCAATACCAACAAGCTCACCGGCATCGGTCTCCGCGTGCTGGCCGCCTCGCCCCATCTGGGCCAGCTGAAATTTCTCGAATTGCAGACGAACGAGATCGACGATGCCGGCGTCAAAGCGTTGACCGAATCGCCGTCGATTCGTCAACTGGAAGAACTGAACTTGGCGTACAATAACATCGGCGAGGAAGGCTTTACGGCGTTGGCGGCATGGTCGGGGCTGGCCAAGCTGCGCAAACTGAATCTGCGCGACAATAAATCGACCTGGGCCGGAGTCAAGGCGTTGGCCTCGTCGCCCCACCTGATGGGATTGCAAGAGTTGGACCTCAGCAAGATCGACATCGGCCTCGCCGGAGCGCAAGCGCTGGCGGCCTCACCCGCGCTGCGGACGTTGAAGTATCTGTGGCTGAACGAAGTTGAATTGACTTCCGAGGCAAAGGATTTGCTGCGCGAACGCTTCGGCGATGCCTTGCAGATCGGATAATCTTTTGTCGCCCAGTCGCGATTTCGTACACCGTACACGAAATCACTGAAGAAAAGAGGATCGTCTCATGCTACTGCGCCTTCTTGCCGTCGCTTTGTCGTTTTGTGTGTCCCTCTCGATTCGCGCCGAGTCGCCCCATGCCGCGACGATCGAGTCCACGCTCGCCAGCGACGGCGATCGCATTCGTCAACTGGCCTTCGACGGCGACAAGAAAAGCTATTTCGCCTCGGCGAAGAACGCCTCCGCCAGCGACCATTTCACCTTCACCCTCGACAAACCCCTGGTCGTTCGCTCGATCCAAGTCCTCACGGGGCGTCCCGATGGGAGCCAGAAACTGACGGCGGCGGCACTGGAGATTTCTACGGACGGAGAGCGCTTCGAGGAACTGGCGACGTTCCGCGCCGGAGCCGCCGCCGGCAAGCCGAAGGACGAGAAGATTCGAGCGGTGCGCATTCAACTTAAAAAGGATCTTAAACATCCGTTAGTGGTGCGCGAAATCGTTCTCGACGCCGATCCCGCTCTGGCCGTCTTCAAGCATCCCGTCGAGTTCACGGTGGATGCCTCGGACGCGCCCGAGATGAAGGAATGGGCGGAGAAATCCGCGCGCATCTGCGAACGATGGTACGACCGGATCAACGACGAGCTAAAAAGCCCTCGCTTCCAGCCGACCCGCCGCGTGCGCATGACGATAAAAAAAATGAAAGGAGTGGCCTACACGAGCGGGACCGACATTGTCGGCTCGGCCGCCTTTTTCAAGGATCATCCGGACGATTTCGGTGCCATGATTCACGAGACGGTTCACGTCGTTCAAAGCTATCGTGTGCCCGGCAATCCCGGCTGGCTGGTGGAGGGCGTCGCCGATTACGTTCGCTTTTTCAAGTACGAGCCGGGCAAGATTGGCCCCCTCAATCCTCGCATCGTTCGCCACGACGGCAGCTATCGCATGTCGGCTGCATTCTTGGCCTATCTGACCGAGAAATACGACAAGGAACTTGTCCGCAAGCTAAACAAAATGATGCGCGAAGGCGAGTACAAAAAAGAGGTATTCCAAAAGCTAACCGGCAAGCCGCTGGATAAGTTGGGCGAGGAATGGAAGGCGACGCTCAAGCGTTGAAACACCGATGGGTGATGGGGGGATAGTGGAGAACATCCGCAAACGGGTTGCGCCGTATGCTTTCAATAGATCGAAACGATCTTGGTTAGCCGCGACGCGCAGCGGAGCGCGTTGTCTCGCGCTCCGCTGCGCGTCGCGGCTAACCAAGTGAATCGACAGTCGCTCGTGCCTCCGTCCGCGGTGCGTTGATTCGACGACTCCGCGTTCCCTTCCTTGATTGTTTCGTCTTCCGGTCTACTAATGATAGAAGAGTGCCTTGCGAGACGGCGGCGTTGAAACGGCGTCGGGGAGCGGGGCCGGCAACGGAGGAGTGTCGCGCATGATTCCATCTCCATCGGGAGAGCGAAGGTCCGTTTCGCCCGTTCGCAATGGCACGGCCAGCGCGGTCGATCGACCGCGCATCGAGGCGGCGGTGCGCGAGATTTTGTTCGCCGTCGGCGAAGATCCCGACCGCGAGGGATTGCAAGAGACGCCGGCGCGGGTGGCCCGCATGTACGCCGAGCTGTTCTCCGGTTTGCACGCCGAACCGCGCCAGTATCTAAAAAAGACGTTCGCGCAGAAATACGATGAAATGGTGCTGGTGCGCGACATCGAGTTTGCTTCGACGTGCGAGCATCATTTGCTGCCGTTTTTGGGCAAGGCGCACATTGCCTATCTGCCGGCGGGCGAAATCGTGGGTTTGAGCAAACTGCCCCGCGTCGTCGAGGCGCTGGCCCATCGCCCGCAGGTGCAGGAGCGCATGACCGAAGAGTTAGCCGATCTGTTAATGGATGAATTGAAGCCGCGCGGCGTCGCCGTCATCTTGGAGGCGACGCATACCTGCATGACGATCCGCGGCGTGCGCAAACCGGGCGGCGTCTGCACCACCAGCGCCATGCGCGGCATCTTCCGCGACAACCAGGCCACGCGCACCGAGTTGATGGCCCTCATTTACGGCCCACGGTGATGCCATGCTCGCCGTCTTCGCGCTCCGCCTCGCCGTCGGCAGCCTCGCTTGCCTGTTGTTGCTGCCCCACGCGGTTATCAATCCGCGCTTCTTTCGCACGCACTTTCTGACGGCCCTCGCCCTGGCCGGCGTTGCCCTGGCCGCCGTCCGCGAAGACGCCGATTGGCTTCCTTTGACCTTCCTCGGTACGGCAATGTTCTTGGCGTTCGTCGGTTCGATGGTCTGGGGATTGGAAGGCGCGCCGGGAGGACGGACGTTCGTGGTCTCGACCACCGCGTCGTTGGCCGGAGCGCTGGTTCTCTTGGAGACGGCCACCGTCGATCGTTCGCAATGGCTGGGGGTGTTGCTCGGTGACGCGACTTCGGCGGCGCTGCTCGGAGCGGCACTGACGGCGATGCTGCTCGGTCATTCCTATCTCATCGCGCCGACGATGTCGCTGACGCCGTTGCTGCGTCTGTTGGCCGTTTTCGCTTTGGCCACCGTCGCCCGCGCCGCCGTCGAAGGTTGCGCGCTGGGCAACTGGACCGCGACGCATTCTCTCGTTAGTCTAAAAGAGGGAGAAGCCGCCATCTTGTTGCCGTTGCGTTGGCTGCTGTTGCTTCCCGGTTTGCTGGGATTGAATTGGATGGCCTGGCAGTCGGCGCGGATTCGCTCGACGCAATCGGCGACGGGCATTCTCTACGTCGCCGTGATCTTTTGTTTTCTCGGCGAACTGCTCGGCCAACTGCTGCGCGAAAGCGGGACGACGTTTTAGCCCCCCCTCATCGGAGCCGGAAGCGTTAGCGACGGTATCTCTCTCCGTCGCTAACGCTTCCGGCTCGGTGATACCGTCGCTAACGCTTCCGGCTCGGTGATACCGTCGCTAACGCTTCCGGCTCGGTGATACCGTCGCTAACGCTTCCGGCTCGGTGATACCGTCGCTAACGCTTCCGGTTCGGAGAGAAAATCAATCTGCGAAAGTCGAGATATGAACATCCGTTTTGACTGTCCTTCGTGTGAGTATCCCGGACGCCTCGCTACCACCAGCGGTACGGAGTGGCAGTGCCCGCGCTGCGACCATCTTCTGCGCTTGCAAGAGATCGATGCCGCGCTGCCGGTATGTACCGTATGCGGCAACGGCGAACTGTTTAAGAAAAAAGATTTCCCTCACAGTCTCGGCATGGCCATTTTGGTAGCGGCCTGTCTGGCTTCCACGCTGACGTATTGGCTGTACGAGAAATGGTTGACTTGGGCCATTCTCCTCGGCTCGGCGGCGTTCGATGGATTGCTATATCTGTGGGTCAAGGATGTCATCGTTTGCTATCGCTGTGGGGCGCATTTCCGCGGCGTGACGGCCAACGACGAACACAAGCCGTTCGAGCTGACCGTACACGAACGCTACCGCCAGGAGCGTTTGCGCCGCGAACAGCTGAAAGGATAAGGCTGTGGACCTGCCGCAGCGCGAACGCATCCGCGACGACTTGAAGGGCATCCTCAAGGGCGAGTTGCTGTTCGACGATTTGTCGCGCCATTTGTACGCGACCGACGCCTCGATTTTCGAGATTCAACCGGCGGGCGTCGTGGTGCCGCGCGACGAAGAAGACGTACAAGCCCTGGTTCGTTATGCCGACGAACATCAGCTGAACCTAGTGCCGCGCGGCGCGGGCACGGGGTTGGCCGGCGAAGCCCTGGGCAGCGGACTGATCGTCGATGTCAGCAAGCATTTCCGCCGAATTCTCCATGTGGCAAGCGATACCGTTCGCGTGCAGCCGGGCGTCGTCTCTCGCGATCTGGCCCGCGAACTGGCGCGCGAGGGCAGACGGTTCGCACCCGATCCGGCCAACGTCGAATGCACCGTCGGCGGCATGTTGGCCACCAACGCTTCCGGCGCGCGCGCCTTCCGTCACGGCTACACGCGCGATCACGTCCTCGGCTTGCGAGCCGTTCTCGACAACGGCGACGCCGTGAATCTCGGTCGCCATTCGCGCTGGCCGACCGCCGAGACCGCGCACGATCGACTCAACGACATCGTTTCTTCCGTCGTCACCGTGTTGGAGCAGCATGCGGCGACGATTGCGGCATACCAGCCGCGCACGCGATTCAACCGCTGCGGCTATCTCCTGCACGATGTTCTCGACGCCGAATCGCTCGATCTGGCTCGGTTGCTGGTGGGCAGCGAGGGCACATTGGCCCTGTTCACCGAGGCGACGCTGAGAACGATCCCGCTGCCGGGCGGGCGGGCCGTCGTGCTGCTCGGCTTCGCGGGACTCGATGCCGCCCTCCGCGCCGCGCTGCTGGCGGCAACGACGAATCCCAGCGCCTGCGATCTGCTCGATCATCGCCTGCTCTCGCTGACGCGCGGCGGCGACAGCACCCTCGCCGAATGGATTCCCGCGGGCATCGAATCCGTCTTGCTCGTCGAATACGAAGGCGACACGACGGCGGAGGCGCTGCGCTGCGCCCGCGAGTTGGCCTATCGCCTCCAGCGCGACGAACGGCTGGCCCCGATGGCGCACGTCGGCGAAGACGAGGCCGCGAACCAGCGGCTCTGGCGAGTGCGCGAGGCGGCGCTGCCGAGTTTGTCCGCCTTACGCGGCTCGGCTCAGCCGTTGGCATTCGTCGAAGACGTGGGCGTGCCCCCGGAGTTGTTGCCGGGCTATCTCCATCGCGTGCAAGAAGTGCTGCAACGGCACGAACTGACGGCGGCCTATCTGATTCAAGCGGCCACCGGACACGTTCACATGAGGCCGTTCGTCGAATGGAGCGGCCCGGAAGACGCCGCTCGATTGTGGGCCTTGGCCGACGAGGTCTATCGCATCGTCCTCGATCTCGGCGGAACCATCAGCGCTCGGCACGGCGTCGGCCTGGCGCGGACGCCGTGGGTCGGAAAGCAAACCGGACCCCTCTTCTCCGTGTTCCGCGAATTGAAATCTATTTTCGATCCGCACCATCTCTTTAATCCGGGCAAGATCGTCGGGCCGAACCCCGAAGGCGCGTCGTGGCCGCTGCGAAAGCGGAACGATTTGGCGAACCGGCAGCGTCCCCTGCCGGGTGATGGGGGTAGTGCGGAACACCCGGCGGCTGACGCCGCCGGTTCGCCGGCAAGGCCGGGCATCTTGGCCGAGGCGCTGCACTGCAACGGCTGCGGCGAATGCCGTACCGAATCGCCCGACCGGCGCATGTGTCCGACCTTCCGAGCGACCCACGACGAGGCCGCCGCGCCGCGGGCCAAGGCCAATCTGTTGCGCAGTCTGCTGCAAGCCGACGCCGACCCGAAGTCGTTATCCTCCGACGACGCCCGCGCCGTCGCCGATCTGTGCGTCAATTGCAAGATGTGCGCCCGCGAATGTCCGGCGCGCGTCAACGTGCCGAAGATGATGCTTCAACTCAAGGCGGCGAACGTGGCCGAGCATGGACTCGACCGCACCGATTGGGCGATGGCGCGGACGGAATCGTTCGCCGGATTCGGCAGTGCGTTCGCCCCGTTTGCCAACGCCGTCCTCGACAATCCCGCAGCCCGTTGGCTGTTGGAAAAGCTCTTCGGGCTGTCTCGCCATCGCCGTCTTCCCGCCTTCGCCGGGCGGAGTTTCCTGCGTCGTGCCCAGCATCGCGGTTGGACGCGCCGACCGCGCTCCGCCCGCCCCTGCGTCGCCTATTTCGTGGACATCTTCGCCAACTATAACGATCCGCTTATTGCCGAAGCGCTGGTTGCCGTCTTGCATCACAACGGCATCGAGGTCTACGTTCCCCCGCGCCAGGGCGGTTGCGGCATGGCTCCGCTGGCCTACGGCGACGTGGAATCGGCCCGCGAAACCGTGCAGGAAAATCTACTCGTCTTGTCCGATTTGGCCCGCGAGGGCTATCCGATCCTCTGTTCCGAGCCGACCGCCGCCCTCATGCTGCGCCACGACGCCCTCGATCTGCTCGACGATCCCGACGTGCGCCTCGTCGCCACGCAAACCGTCGAAGCCACGGCGTTTCTGTGGGATCTGTATCAACAGGGCAATCTTCGCACCGACTTTCAACCGCTGCCGTGGTCGGTCGGTCATCATGTGCCGTGCCATCTGAAAGCGCTCGGTCGTCCGCCCGCCGGTCCCGCGCTGTTGTCGTTGATCCCCAGACTGCGCGTGCGCGCCATCGACGTAAGTTGTTCGGGCATGGCCGGCACGTTCGGCCTCAAGGCGGCGAACTACGAAACCTCGCTGGCTGCCGGTCGTCCCATGTTGGAAGAGTTGCGTCGTCCCGAAGTACAGTTCGGCTCGACCGAATGCAGCACTTGCCGCATTCAAATGGAAGACGCCGCCGCCCTCCGCACGCTGCATCCAGTCCAATACCTGGCCCTAGCCTACGGCTATCTCCCCGAATTGCGCAGGCGCACGGAACAAACCCCGCGACGATAGTTCGTCCCCAACGCAATTCGGCGGACGGTCGCTCCGTGGCCACGGATTCAAGCACTCGTACAATACCCTTAGTGGATCAAGGAATGTTTCGCCGCTAACTTGATCGCCGCAATCCCCCATTCAGGCGAACCTTGAAAGATGCAAATAAAGGACACGCCGAGTTGCGGTCGGTTCGTAGACAGTTAGACACATTCGAAAACAGGAGGAACCAGAGATGCTGAGAGTACGGAGACCTCAAGTGACTCTGTATGTGGATCGGTCCAGTCAACATTGGGTTGTGTTGGATCTGGACGGAAGCTTCTGGAAGTTGCCGAACGTCGAAAACCCTTGGGACCAACGCGAGCCGTTTTACCCGACCGAGGAGACTGAGCTTGAGCCCATTCCCGGGCACTACAAGTATCTGCTCGGTCTACCACTCGATTGAAAGCACGGTGTCCGATGACTGCGTAAAATGCCCGACTGGAGGAGGCGCGGGAGAAGAAACTTCTCTGGAAGAAGTGGGGACCGTACTTGAGCGAACGCCAGTGGGGGACCGTTCGAGAAGACTACAGCGAAGGAGGCGACGCCTGGAACTACTTCAGCCACGACCAGGCGCGCTCCCGCGCCTATCGTTGGGGCGAGGACGGCCTAGCCGGCATCTCCGACGACCAGCAGCGGCTTTGCTTCGCGCTGGCCCTGTGGAACGGCAAGGATCCGATTCTCAAGGAGCGCCTGTTCGGGCTAACGAACAGCGAGAGCAATCACGGCGAGGACGTCAAGGAGTACTACTTCTACCTCGACAGTACGCCGACCCATTCGTACATGAAGTATCTCTACAAATATCCTCAGGCCGCCTACCCGTACGCGAACCTCGTCGAGACCAGTCGCAGTCGGAGCCGCCAAGAATTCGAGTACGAATTGCTAGATACCGGCGTGTTCGACCAGGATCGCTATTTCGATGTCTTCGTCGAGTATGCCAAGGAGTCTCCCGAGGACATCCTGATCCAGATCACGGTCAACAACTGCGGCCCCGTAGCGGCCGAATTGCACGTCTTACCGACACTATGGTTCCGCAATCAATGGTCCTGGCGGAGTTCCACCGAGAGGCCAGAGCTACAACAGTCCACCGGCAACCAAGGCTGGAGCCTCATCAAGGCCACGGATCCCAGGTTGGGTGAACGGTATCTCTACTGCGACGGGGAAGTGCCGCTGCTGTTCACCGAGAACGAGACGAACACGCAGCGCATTTTCGGGGTGCCCAATCGGAGTCCCTATGTCAAGGACGGTATCGACAACTACATCGTTCACGCCCAGAAAGGAGCCGTGAACCCCGACAAGAAGGGGACCAAGGCCGCGGCCCATTATCGGCTGACCGTCGATGCGGGGCAAAGCCAGGTGATTCGTCTTCGCCTTAGCGACATGGCTCCCGTCGGTCCCGAGAACGGCCAGGTGAAGAATCCATTTGCTCAGTTCGACAGCACGCTGCAGGCCCGCCGCAGGGAGGCCGACGAGTTCTATGCGACGGTCATCCCGCGCTCGCTGAACGCCGACCAGGCCAACGTCATGCGCCAGGCCCTGGCGGGTATGCTCTGGAGCAAGCAGTTCTACCACTACGACGTGGACAAGTGGCTGAGGGAACGCGGCTCCGACCCATTTAAGGAGTCGCACAAGACCGCGCCGCGCAACGATCACTGGCACCACATGTACAACGGCGACGTGATCTCCATGCCGGACAAGTGGGAGTATCCCTGGTACGCCGCCTGGGATCTTGCCTTCCACATCCTGGCGCTGACGCTTGTGGACCCCGACTTCGGCAAGCAGCAACTGAAATTGATGCTACGCGAGCGCTACATGCATCCCAACGGCCAGATTCCAGCTTACGAATGGAATTTCGGCGACGTCAACCCGCCGGTGCATGCCTGGTCCACGATTTTCACCTACCGGCTAGAACAGGGGATGAAGGGAGAGGGGGACACAGAGTGGCTCAAGAGCAGTTTCCAGAAGTTACTGCTCAACTTCACCTGGTGGGTCAACCGCAAGGATCGTTCGGGGCGAAATCTCTTCGAGGGCGGCTTCCTGGGGCTGGACAATATCGGCGTGTTCGACCGCAGTGCCCCACTGCCGACCGGTGGCTACCTGGAGCAGGCCGACGGGACGGCCTGGATGGCCCTTTTCTGCCAAAACATGCTGGAGATTGCCGCCGAACTGTCACTGACCGACCCCGACTACGCGGACATGTCCCTCAAGTTCGTCGAACACTATTTGTGGATCGCGTCGTCCATGACGCACCTGGGCGAGAACACCGGCATGTGGGACGAAGAGGACGGTTTCTTCTACGACGTGCTGCGCCTGCCCAACGGCCAGGCCCAGCGGCTCAAGGTGCGCTCGATGGTGGGCCTACTGCCGCTCTGCTCGGCCACAATGTTTGACGGGGTGGCGATGGCGATGTATCCGGAAGTCGCCGAACGGTTCCTACGCTTCCTCGACGCCCGGCCCGAAATCCGGACAGCGATCCACGACCCCTTGAAGACGGGAGTCGCCGGCCGCCGGCTCGCTTCGATCCTCGACGAGACCAAGCTCCGTCGCGTTCTTGCCAAAATGCTCGATGAGAAGGAGTTTCTCAGCGAGTTCGGCATCCGCTCGCTGTCGCGTTACCACGCCGACCACCCGTACGTCTTCCATGTCGGAGATCGGGAATACCGCGTTTCGTATTTGCCGGCGGAGTCCGATAGCGGTATGTTCGGCGGCAACTCCAACTGGCGCGGTCCAATCTGGATGCCGGTCAACGCCTTGATCGTCCGAGCGCTGCTGCAATACTACGCCTACTACGGCAACGACTTCACCGTCGAATGCCCCACCGGCTCCGGCCGGCAGATGAACCTGTACCAAATCGCCGAGGAAATTACCCGGCGGCTTGCGAGCATCTTCCTCAAAAACAAGGACGGCCGACGTCCCGTCTACGGCGGGACTGCGAAGTTCCAGGAGGATCCGCACTGGCGCGACTATTTGCAGTTCTTCGAGTATTTCCACGGCGACATCGGGGCGGGCCTGGGTGCCAACCACCAGACCGGCTGGACTGGCATTATCGCCCGGCTCATGCACCTTTTCGCGACCCTGAAGCCGGAGAGGATTCTCGCAGGTGGCAAGAGAGCCTATTCCGAACCCCAGGCCAAACCGGAGTTCGTTTCTCCCGCGGGGGTACGTTAGCGGGCGTTTCCAAACCTCGGCTCAAGGTGAACTCGACCGGGCTGCTAAGCGATGCCCTCAGCGGGGCCAACGCCGTCTTCGTGAATCTTTTCGCTGATATTCCAGAGGAATCGAACAAGGTAACGGCCTGGAATGTGAGGTGACCGATGCTCGCTGCCGGATCGCTCGACTACCTCCCCCTCTGGGGGGTGTTTGGAGTCACCGTACTCATCGTCCTGATCGCGATCGAAGGGGGGTATCAGGCCGGGAAGGCCCGGCGGTTGCGTTCTCCGGACGAAAAGGAAGCACCGGTTGGAGCCATCGTGGCGGCCGCGCTGGGCCTGCTGGGGTTGATCCTGGCGTTCACATTCAGCCTGGCGGCGTCGCGTTTCGACGCTCGGAGGCAGATGGTCGTCGAGGAAGCCAACGCCATCGGCACGACGTATTTGCGTGCCGGTTTGCTCCCCGACGGCCGCAGCGTGACGATCCGTAAGCTCCTGGCGGAGTATGTGGACGCTCGACTTGAGGTAGTCCAAACCGGAGCCGTCGAGCTGGTCTTGCGACGATCCGACGAACTGCACAGACAGCTTTGGAAAGAGGCCGAAGCGGTCGGACTGGAGAATCCCAATTCCATCGTGGTCGGACTCTTCATCCAGGCGTTGAACGAAACAATCGACATCCACTCGAAGCGAGTCCTGGTTGGCCTCCGGAGCCGTCTTCCGAACGTCCTCTGGGGAGCCCTCTATCTGGTTACCGCCGTGACCATGATGGGGATGGGCTATCTCGAAGGGCTCTCCAAATCGAGGCGATCGTTTGCCATCGTGGTGCTAGTGTTGGCGTTCTCGGTTATCATCGCGCTGATAGCCGATCTCGACCGCCCGCAAGATGGCCTGTTGACGGTGAGTCAACAGGCAATGACCGACCTCCGGAGCATGATGAAAGGCCCGCCCTGAACCGCGACTTTGAAACGAGAGGGAGGCGGGAATGGCACCCGCTATCCGTTGATCCATCGGATTAACCCCTGCGTCGGATTGACTGTGCTGGCCTGCATTGAGGTCGCAGGTGTTACCAAATATCGCTTTATGGCTTTCCGCTTGCTGTGGTCTAGTTTTCGGCTCGACCGAGTGCAGCACTTGCCGCATTCAAATGGAAGACGCCGCTGCCCTCCGCACCCTGCATCCCGTCCAATACCTCGCCCTAGCCTACGGCTATCTCCCGGAATTGCGAAGGCGCACGGAACAACCTCCGCGACGATAGTTCGAGTGAATCGTCACCGGTCGTAAAAACGAGATGACGGCCTTACCTCAATGTGCCGCTTACCTACCTTTCTATCGTCCCACCTCCGCCCGTCCCCAAAGCGATTCGACGAACGGTCGCGATATCGGCACACCCGAAACTAAACTCTTGACCCGGTGTTCATTGATTGTGCGACCGATGTTCCGCTCAAATTTCAGTAGTTCGGGTGTGTAGCGGCGGAGAGCGAACCGGAGCCGCGACAGACCGCCGGGTAGAGGTTCCGAACGGAAGATGCGGACGTTGGAATAGCGGTACGAACACTTGGAGGATTTCCCATGCGCTCGTCGGCGTGTCTCATCGTTTCCCTTCTCGTCTGTATGGTTGAACCGGTCTGCGCTGGAGACAAACCCAACGTCGTCTATCTGCTGGCGGACGACTTGGGTTGGGGCGATCTGGGCGTCAATGGGGGCAGCATCCCAACGCCGCGAATTGATCGGCTGTTTCGGGAAGGCGTTCGCTGCGATAATTTCATGGGTTGGTGCGTCTGTTCGCCCACCCGCGCGATGTTGCTGACGGGTCGGCATCCCTTCCGCGTTGGCACCGGGCCGGAGACCGGCGGCGAACTGGCGAAGGAGGAAACCACCATCGCTTCGGCATTCAAGGCGCACGGCTACCGCACGGGCGTTTTCGGCAAATGGCACAACGGCAACGACCCCGAGACACCCGAATTTCAACGGGCCTACGAGGAGGCATTTAAGGATCGAGCGAACAAGAAGTACAAAGGCGGCTTCGGCGTCAACGCGCATGGCTTCGACGAGGCCTGGGTCTACTACGGGGGGGTGCCGACTATTTCACGCGGCGAATCGCAGGTGGTCGCGGCCCGGTCAGTTGGTGGCACAACCGCGAGTACCGCGGGCAAGACATCGGTTATACGGAGGATCTGATCGCGGGTCACGTCTTGGAATTCATTCGCCAAAACAAAGACCGCCCGTTCTTTTGCTATGTGCCCTTTCACATCGTCCATGCTCCATTGCAGGCGAAGGACTCGGACCTAAAAGGGGTAGATGCGAAGGTGACGGACAAGAACAAGCGCGTCTATGCCGCAATGGTGCGGACGATGGATAAAAATGTCGCGAGCATCCTCGCTGAGTTGGACAAACTGGGCCTGCGGGACAACACCATCGTCGTGTTCACGAGCGACAATGGAGCCACCCGGGAGGGCAGCAATCTTCCGTTTCGGGGCGGCAAGCACTCCGTGTTTGAAGGGGGCACAAGGCTCCCCACGGTTATCCACTGGCCAAAGGGCAAGGTGGTCGAGGGTAAGTGGGATGGTTTGTGCGGCGCGCTCGACATGTTCCCCACGCTTATGGCAATGTCCGGCCTGGAGATGCCCAAAACGCGCCCCCTCGACGGGAAAAACATCTGGCCCGCCCTGCGCGACAAGGGGGCCAGTCCCGTGGACAGTTACTATTGGTCGTGGCACAACGAAGATGCCATACGCACGGCGGACTGGCGGATGCACCGCTTCGCGGATCGCGTCGAATTGTACGACATTCGCAAGGACATCGGCGAAACGACCAATGTTGCGGGCAAGAACCCCGAAGTGGTGGCGTCGCTCCAAAAGAAGATGGACGCCTGGGTGGAGTCCATGGGCGCGGCGCTAACTCATCTGCCCGCGCGGGCTGCTCTCGATGCCAAGCCGGCACCGGAGGGCGAAGTACTTGAGCTCTCGATAACCGTCGCGGACAAAGTCAAGCCGAAGGATTCCTTCGTCGTCCCGTTCGCCCGCCACGAGGGGCGCGTGTACGCGACGGACTCCATCGAATACGATATCGCCGCGGCGAAAGGTAGCCCGCTCCGAGGCTTTTATTACTCGCCGTTCAAAGGCAACGCGAACCAGCAACCCGCTCTCTATTTCAAACGGGGCGAGGGGATCGATCAGTTTGGCCGCGAGCAAATCTCCGGCCCGGAACCGAGGGGCGGTGCTGGGGTGTGGGAACATCGGATCGTCGGGCTTTGCAGCTACGGGCCGGGGATCCTTCCAGGTCAAGCCATCGTTTTCAAAGGTGCCAAACCTGGCAACTACAAGCTCTACCTCGATAACCTACGCATCCGTCACGCCGACGGTAGCACATCGCCCATCTGGACCAATGGCAAGGACACCCGCGCGGCAAAGTTTAAGGAAACGGAATTGTTCGAGAACGTGAAGATTCGAACCGTCGATGTGAAAGATGTGGGCAAGTGAAACGCCAAGCCATCGAACGAGCTGTGAGGTCGCAGTCGTTGCCAATGTATCGCTGCATGGCTTCCTCCTTGCTGGAGCCTGGTTTGCCGAATTCCTGAGATTTCTGGAGCAGCGAGGCGCGATGGAGCGGGTGGAAACGGTCCCCGTGCGACGGGGTGGAACCAGCCCGGACGCACGGGACTGCTCGTTGTAGTGAGGACGTGGGGTACGATAAGGATCACCGGAGCGGGGTGCGGGGAATCAACCCAGAGGGCGGGCGAGAGCGTTGCTCCTGATACAACGACCCAACTCATTCATGCATCCGATGTTCCGTCGCAATTCGATCGTTGACTCCGAAGCGGGCTGACGTCCCGTGGTGCAGTCATGCCCCCACGTTACGGGATCGGGTGGTTGTCGAAGGATCATCGTCGGCTCTCCCAGTCGTGGTGGCAAAGCGAAATGTCTTGTTACCCTCCATCGTGGCTGGGGAGCCGTTGACAATGCAAGCTACTTGAAAGGTGGTAAATTGCCCGAAGTTGACGGAAAGTGCAGGTATATACTTGAAAATGCTCACTTTACTAGGTAATCTTCTTCCCTATGGGGATCGTTCCGCTAGTTGTTTGGGGCTTTCGGTGCGAGCGATGTGATCATGAGTGGATTCCTCGGAACAAGGATGAGAAGCCGCGAGTATGCCCGCATTGCAAAAACCCCTACTGAAACCGACCGCGTAAGAGAAACGCTAAAGTGAAAGAAGCGGACGAAGAAGAATCCCTAATCGACTGTGGAGAGAACCTCGGATGGCTGCAAACGGTCTTGATGAGAGCAGCGACTAGCTTATCGTTGGTTGACGAGCTAGCGGGCAGCTGAGAGTTTGAGGACAAGACACCCGCACAACGACAAATGATCGCGCAGATTGGCAAAGATGAAACCATCTGAGGAACAAACTGTGAAAGTTGCTTTGCCTCGGATTGAACACGATCGTTCCGGGTTTTGCCACCTTACCGACTTTTATGCGGCCCTTCGTGCTTGTGACAGCGAACTGATCGAAGTCGATATGAGTTCGTGCGGATGGTTTGACGCCGATATGTGTTCTCCGCTTGGAGCTATTCTCTACAAACTTTCTCGGAAATTGAACGAAGTTCGACTAACCAACATTCGCCCTGATGTTAAGAAAATCTTGTGTCGAAATGGCTTTTTGCTCAACTACGGAGAAGAAAGGTTGCCAGACAGCTACGGAACCACCATCCGTTACAAGCGATTCGACTCGAAGGATGACAAGGATTTCACGAATTACGTTGAGAGAAGACTACTTGGGAGAGCGGAAATACCACGAATGTCGCAAGGGTTGGCTAGGAAGTTCCGCGAAAGCGTGTTCGAGATATTCAGCAATGCAGTCATCCATTCTCAAACTCAATACGGCATATTCTGTTGCGGTCAATACTTTCCCAAGAGGCACAGGATAGTTCTTTGTATTTCTGATCTGGGAATAGGGATAAAAACAAACATCCGAAAGACATTGGATTTGGATCTTCCCGACGACAAGGCGATCGAATGGGCAACTACAGACCGCAACACTACCAAGCGAGGAACCATTCCGGGTGGCCTTGGTTTGAAACTTTTGAAGGAATTCATCGCCATGAATAAGGGGAGCATTCAGATCGTGTCCGAGAAGGGATACTGGGGATTCTTGGAAGGTCACGTGCGGCAAGCGGTGTTTAATCACCGCTTCCCGGGAACAGTTGTCACCATCGACATTAACACGGCGGATACCTCGTCCTACAAACTAAGTTCAGAAATCTCAGAGGAAGACATCTTCTAACTTCCCAGGAGAAGGGCGAATTTATGAGTAACGCGGTGACAATCAATGTTTATGAGATCGTGGGGTCGGAACTCTGTGTCGCGGCGAGCGATGGACAGAAGGTCTACGACCAAATCCAAACTGCCCTGCAAATGAAAAAGATGGTCTTGCTTACCTTCCGAAATGTTACTGGATTAACGTCTGCATTCTTGAATGCTGCAATCGGTCAGTTATATAGCACTTTTGACGAAGTAACAATCAGAGCCGGTTTGCGCGTGCGAGACATGAACCCAGAGGATCGGGCTTTGCTCAAACGAGTGGTTGATACGGCAAAGGAATATTTCAAAGACCCAGACCGATTCAAGAAAGCGAATCGTGAGATATTGGGAGACGAACATGGCAAGAAAGGCTCTTCGGATTGAATCCTATGTGTTTAAGAGCAGTGAAAACTTGCTTCTTGATGCCAACATCTGGATACTCCTTTACGGTCCTCAGTATGTAGTTGGCGACCGGCGCACCGTCGTTTACTCTTCGGCGCTTGCAAAGATCCTTGCGGCCAAAAGCCAAATCTTTATCGACGCTCTTGTCTTCTCAGAGTTCGTCAATGTATATGCTCGCTATCGATACAACACTCGAGCCACTGGACTCAAATCGCTTGACTTTAAGGAGGGTCCAATCCCGAAAAGGGGTGAATGTCAGCTGACTTTTGGGTATGCTGGGGACTGGCTGTCCGTGGTTCGTTTCCCCAAAGGAGGCTGTGCCATGCAAGTCTGTACGGATC